>JAZFZJ010000132.1:0-8820 GCA_036443915.1 Nitrospirales bacterium | reverse complement strand
CTGGACCATTGAGGGTGTGGGAGATACGAATGGAGATGGTAAGGCGGACCTGATCTGGCGCGACAGTAATAGTGGGGCAGTCGCCATCTGGCTGATGAACGGCCTGACCATCCAGCAAGTGGGCGTGCCGGGAAGTGTGGGGATGGATTGGGAGATTCAATAGGCAGTAAGCACCCTATTTTTTCTTTCAGTAAAAGTTTCAAAAGAGCCTGACTCCTTACGGGGTAAGGCTTTGTAGTTGGATTTGGGACAACCCAAGAGCCATTCTGGATTAGTTATGACGAACAGGGCCTAGAGTCAGTGAGCTTTGCTCATCTTACCAATTACCATCTGATGGAAACTGCACCACTACCATATTTGTGTATAGGTAGATTTCCGGCGAACAAAAAAAAAGCCAGAATCCCCAGGGGACGATTCCCCCCGAGGATCCTAGCTTTTTTCAAGTGGAAGATTGGAGAAAAATTTTACGGTTTGCTGACGACGAGTTTTTGTCCCACGTGAATGGTATTGTCAAACAGGTTATTCCATAACTTCAAATCATCTACCCTCACCCCATACTGTTTGGATAGGCTATAGAGGGTTTCACCTTTTGACACGGTGTGGGCACCCAGCCCTTCTAGCTCACTGAGGGCGCTGTCCAGGCCAGAATCTAAAGGCACCTCACTTCCTAGATTCAAATCAGATTCAAGGCTCGCCAAATCGGAGTCTTTGAAGTCGAGATCATCTAAGCCAAATTCCGAGATTGAGGGTTCGGAAAGCTTGAGGTCGTCGGTTGGTGTTAATCCTCCCTCCCTCACACGCGACAATTCATCATGGGAACGATTCAGTTGATCGCGTAACGCTCCCAATTCGGCGTTTAAATCTCGGGTTTGAGATTCCAGAGACCCTAATTTCCGTTGCGTGTCTTGATATTTCACATTTAATTCACCGGTTCGTTTTTCTTCTTGTGCCAAGAGGCGTTGGAAATTTAAGGCCCGGGCTTTTTCGGCTTCATATTTTTCGGAACTGACACATCCGGTGAAGAGACCTCCCATCACCAGCACGCCCACGACAACTTTCAGGTAGGAAAACCATTCAGACAATTGGGGATCTACCTGTTCTCCCCCAGACGTTGGTTGCGCCATGTTACGCCTTCCTCCTCCATTGAGGTTCATATGTACCTCTCCTTCCTGGAATATGGTCAATAACGAAAGGGTGGATGCAATAGCATCCAGACATCTTTCCCTACACAATAATTCGGAAAGAAGTTAATGTCAAACAATGGGCTAACGGAGCCGGCAGAATTATGGAACACCCCTATGGATTGACCGCAGAAAAATAGCTGTGATAGTTTGCCATCAGGATATTTTTCGATCTTCCGCATGCTATCTCACTCCCCAGAATCCACCGATCCATCGACTATTTGCATTGGAAAGATTTCTCTTCGTCTTTCGCGGCCACTCACCATCTACCAAGAATGGATAGGCGATTGTGAGATCTTGCGTCAATTGCTGGCTTGTTGGTTTGTCGTCGACCAAAAGGATCTTCCCTTATCCCCCAGAATTATCGGACACCCTGGAGTCGGCAAGACCACCTTGGCCATGGCTGCCGCGAAAGAACGTCATCAAGAAATTTTCATCTATCAATGTACGGCAGATACCCGTCCTGAAGATCTCTTGGTGTCTCCGGTCATTGCTGAAGGTGGCACGATTACGTACCAAGCTTCCCCGTTAGTCACCGCCATGTTGACCGGGCATGTTTGCTTGCTGGATGAAGGCAACCGAATGAATGAAAAGAGTTGGGCCTCGCTGGCTTCCCTTTTGGATCATCGCCGCTTGGTTGAGTCCATAGTGGCAGGAGTGCAGATTCGGGCCCATGAAGATTTTCGCTGCTGTGTCACCATGAATGAAGATGCCTCGACCTATGAAGTGCCGGACTATATTTTGTCTCGGTTACAACCAACACTTAAAGTAGATTTTCCTGCGAAAGAACATGAGCTGGCGATTTTGCAATACCATTTACCCTTTGCTCCGGCGGAAATGCTCAATCTGACCGTGGATTTTCTCCAACAAGCCCATCAAATGGATCTCGCGTTTTCCGTACGAGATGGCATTCATATGGTGCAATACGCCATGAAACGGATGGCCCAAGATCCTAACCATCCTTTGGCTCGAGATGCGGCCTGGCGGGAAGCTCTGATGAAAGTGTTGGGAGAGGAAGCTTTAGATTTAGAAGGATTAGCCAAACGCCGTTCTCAGGCATTAGGTGGCCAAATGCTTCCCAAAGGGTTAGGGGATTTCTTTTTTGAAGAAGACCATCCTCTCCATCCCGACCACTAGCGTTGGTGTTCTGAGCGCTCGTCTTCTTGCAACCCACAACCTCCTCAGGTTCTTCTTATTGCGATATCCCCACCAATGGAATTCAACTACTCATGCTCCCGCCTGCATTAACTCCTGACACGATCTTCACATTATCCCCTCACATCCGTGTGCTGCCCATCTTGCATGGAAGTGGAGATATGGCTCAGATGGTTCGCGAGATCATGGTGTCAAATCAGATTGATTGCCTTGCACTCCCTCTTCCACCCTCCGTCGAACCATTGGTAGAACAGGCGGTGGAGCAATTGCCGGTGGTCAGTATCGTTGTGCAGGAGGAAGAAACGGACGAACAAGCTCCTTGTTGCTCTTTCGTGCCCATAGATCCTTGCCAGCCGGTCATCATGGGAATTCGCGTGGCAAGATCGGAAGGGATCGTCCGTATCTACATTGCTCGGGACGTACAGCGTTATGACCCTACAGGATGGGTGAGCCCTGATCCCTATACATTAAAATCCGTACCCTTAGCAGCCTTTTACGCTGCCACGGTCCCGTTCCTCCCGCCTCCAGAAAAAGAGAGCTCACGTTGGAAACACATTTGTTGGATGGCATTTCGGCTGCATGAACTCGAATTGGATTTTCGCGACATTCTCTTTCTCTGTCCCTTGGCTGATTGGCCTTGGCTCCGACAAGCCTATCAAGATCGGTTACCGTATGCTTCACCTGAGCAGCCGGAGGGACTCCCTTCCTGGTGGAAAGTAGAGCCGCCCTCCCTGTATTTTGTCTTGGGTGAATTGCCCTATGTCACCCAACTGTATGAGGAACGAAGGAACGAAGCGCGCCCGGATACCCACCTTTCTATTGATGGGATAAAAGAATTGGTTCTGGAAACCCGCTCTCGATGGATGGCTCCACGGGTGTCCACCGTCACCCAGGAATCTAATTGGGTGACTCCTCAACTCTTACAACGATATTTTCAATATGTGCGCAATCTCACGCTCCTGGACCATCGACTTACGCCAGATTTATATACCTTGGTGCAAGGTGCGCAACAAATGGCTGGAGATGAGTTTGCGCTCACGCTCCTTGAAACGGCTAAAACCTATGACTATCAAACACGGCCCTCTGTCCTCGATACGAAGTCAATGGTGATCATGGGAATAGGAGAATTACAAGATCCGGGAGGAGCACTTCTCCTGGCTGCCAACAGATTACAAGGCGCCCCACTCATGTGGAGAAGTCTGACTTTACGGCCCAAACCTCCCATCCCGAAAAAACAATCGTGGGCCTATCAATGGAATCCTTATCGACAATGTTCATGGCCACCAGAAGATCAACGCATTGAATCTTTTGCCGCACATGTCCGTCAACAGAGCCGGAATATCCTGGGGGCCGACCTGGCGCGAGTTGAAAAATTCAATTCGTCCTTAGAAGATGGGATCGATTTACGCGAAACTTTGCGACAGTGGGCCATTGCTCCCCAACGATCGGTGTTGGATATTCGAGTCAAAGTGGTGCCTCCAGCCCGAGGGTCGATTGAGGTCCTTGTGTTTCTCTTTGAAGTACCAGCCGATCCCAATATTTATACATGGCGAACAACCTGGTATGCCGAACATCAGGAGGAATCGACTCTGAGCTTTTACGCTACCCCTTTTTCCTCTAACATGATTGGGCCAGGTATCGGTGGGGCACGCTACGGGGGCGCTCTCTTTCTTTATCCACCCAGGCTCATTCCCGATATTTGGGAGAGTCCGGCGTTCAATTTTGCCACGTCGCTAGAGGAACGTCTTCTTGCGGGCGCCTGTGCGCATTCCAAGGAACCGTATGTCGCCGTCATCTCCCCAGTTCCACCAAAAGCCGCCTGGCGAAAAATTGCGCGCCGTTTTGGATGCAAACTTGTCCCCATTCCCTTACAGAGGTTTTCAGGACAAACAATTGCGCGGTTAAGACAGTTTCATGTATTAAACGGTCACGAAATTCGCAGTTATGCGGCCCGATTTATTCGAGAATAAGCTGACACCTTCGTGAGCGAGAGATCTTGTAATCATGCCTCCCAACTCTCCTCTTACTCCTCAAAAAATCCAACAAAAACTTGAACAACTCAAAAACGATATTCGTCGGCATGATGAGATGTACTATACCCATAGTCGCCCGGAAATATCGGATGCGGAATATGATCGTCTTTTCAAAGGACTTCAAGCGCTCGAAGAACAACATCCCGACTTGATCACATCTGACTCTCCCACCCAACGGGTCGGGGGAACTCCACTCGACCAATTTCAAAAAATCCCCCACGAGTTTCCGTTATTAAGCCTAGATTCAGAAATGGATGTGGAGGGAGTGCGGGCCTTTAATCAACGCGTCAAACGTGAATTGAAAACGGAATCTGTAGAATATTCGGCCGAACCCAAATTCGATGGGCTATCGGTGGAACTCACCTACGATCATGGTGTGTTTGTTGGAGGGGCAACCCGAGGGGATGGCACCACAGGAGAAAACATTACGGTCAATCTGAGAACCATTCGATCGCTGCCATTAAAGCTGAACTCGGTGTCGAATGTACCAGCCCATTTGGTCGTGCGAGGGGAAGTCTATATGACATTAAAAGACTTCCATCAGCTTAATCGAAACTTGACCGAACAGGGCCACGAAGTCTTTGCCAACCCCCGCAATGCTGCCTCTGGGGCCTTGCGGCAATTAGATTCTAAAATAACGGCTACTAGGCCTTTAACCATCACGTGCTATGATTTTCTGAGTGCTGCGCCGAACAAACCGACCACACATTTTGAGGCAGTCACACGTCTTGAGGCATGGGGATTGCCAATCCCGCAGGTACGACAACAATGCACGAAGATTGAAGATACTATTTACTTTCAGCAATCCATGCTCGAACAACGTGAAAGCCTTCCCTTTGAAATCGACGGGATTGTCATCAAAGTCGATCGTTATGACTTTCAACAGGCTCTTGGAGAAAAATCGCGTAGTCCTCGTTGGGCAATTGCTTTTAAATTTCCTGCCCGAAAAGAAATCACCACCGTGCGCAATATTGTGGTCTCCGTAGGAAGAACAGGAGCTTTAACGCCAATTGCCTTGTTGGATCCAGTAGATATCGGCGGAGTCACGGTCAGTCGAGCCTCACTGCATAACGTGGATGAAGTGGCCCGCAAAGATGTTCGAGTAGGGGATACGGTCAAAGTTGAACGAGCGGGGGACGTGATTCCTGATGTCGTCGAACGAATTGAAGTGCCAGGTGAACAACGAACGGATCCTTTTTTGCCACCAAGACAGTGTCCGGTCTGTCAATCACATACCCTCCAAGAAGGACCGGTGTTGTATTGCACCGGCCAAACCGTCTGTTCGGCACAACTTAAAGGTTCGCTTGAACATTATGTTTCTAAGGGTGCGATGAATATTGATGGCTTGGGAGAAAAAACCATCGCGCAATTCGTGGACGAAGGCTTGGTGAAGGATCTGGCAGATCTGTATACCTTGCGGAAAGACCAGCTGCTTGCCCTAGAAGGCTTTGCCGAAAAGTCGGCTACCCAACTCATCGAAGGTTTGGAGAATAGTAAGCAAGCCCTGTTGCCAAGATTTTTAATTGGGCTGGGCATTCGGCATGTGGGCACGCATACCGCCAAGGTCCTCGCCCATCACTATGGATCGTTAGAAAAGATTCAAAAGGCCTCCAAAGATGAACTTCAAGTGATTCATGAGATTGGTCCGGAAATCGCTGCCAACGTGGAAAGCTTTTTTCAGGAGGAACGAAATCTGGATGTGATCCGACGCATGCAAGACTTAGGGGTACAAGTCCAAAAAATCGAAACCACTTCGGCTGGCACGGCTCAGCCCTTTGCCCGAAAAACCTTCGTCCTCACCGGAACGCTTGAGGATATGACTCGTGAAGAGGCCAAACAAAAGATTGAATCGCTTGGAGGGCGGGTAACCTCTCGCGTGAGTAAACAAACCGATTATGTGGTGGTCGGACAAGATCCAGGTTCCAAACTCGACAAGGCACAGCAATTGGAGGTGGCGGTGCTCAATGAAGCGGAGTTCAAGTCATTATTTCCTAAAATCGAACCCTCTTAATCCTTATATTTAATTCAACTGCAATCAAATCCGTTCGGATTTATTTTTTTATTTTCGAATTTTAAACCCAGGAGTATTGCCAGGTTACTCTGGAGTTGCAGAATATTATTATTCTGAATTGAACCTCATTCGTTTTGTTTTTCTCAAGACGATGGTTTCTTTTTCCAGATATCTCGTACGGTAAACGAGAAGATAAATTCGGCCGTGTCTTGGGAAAGAGACAGGACTTGAATTTGGGGTGAACTAGATGTTCCTTTCCCAAATCGTATTTTAGATTCTTGCCAGTTTTATCAAAAAAGCTGGTTTGTGCCTTAAGAATCACCTGTTCAAGCTTTCGGAAAAAATGGTGAAAAGCTTGACCAACATTCAAGAGTTCGTATATCAGCGCCCTACCTGAAATCCTCCCACTTCATCCTTCCATATCAATTTGAAGGAGGGAATTTTTGGCTACTCCGTTCGCTTTTGTGGAGAAATGTTTTCTGTAATCCAGTCTCTAGGAAAAATTTTCCTTCTGTCCTCAAGCCCCTTTCGTAGTATCATCAGGTATAATCAGTATATTAAATGATGCATAGAAAATGCCTTAACTAAAAAAGTCTCTGTCTGGGTCTTGTTCGCAGGGAACCAAAAATTTGGAGTAATAAAATTCTTATGAAACAATTGTTATTGAGTGTAATAGCCTTTTTGGTATTTAGCGGGTCAGCTCAGGCCGATCCCGAGTTTGATCAATGGGTAAAAGGCCTGAGGGCCGAAGCTATCAGCCAAGGAATTTCGGCTTCGCTAGTGGACCAAGCCTTTCATAAAGTGAAGCCTTTGCCGCGGGTGCTTGAGCTTGACCGCAAACAGCCTGAAAAAACCATGACCTTTGTGCAATATGCCAAAGGGGTTGTCTCCCAAGCCCGTATTCAACAGGGTCGTCAGATGATGATTCGGTATGGCGATCTCTTGAACAAAGTCGGAGAACAGTATGGTGTGCAACCCCGGTTTATCGTGGCCTTGTGGGGAATTGAAACTTTTTATGGCAGGAATACCGGTGGTTACAACGTTGTTGAATCTCTAGCCACCTTAGCCTATGATGGGCGGCGTAGCCGTTTTTTTCGAAAAGAGCTGCTCAACGCGCTACAAATTTTGCAGGAAGGGCATGCTTCTCTCTCAAACATGAAGGGCTCTTGGGCTGGAGCCATGGGGCAATGCCAATTTATGCCATCCAGCTTTTTGCAATTTGCTGTGGATTTTGACGGTGATGGTCGCAAAGATATTTGGTCAACTCCAGCGGACGTGTTCGCTTCTGCTGCCAATTACCTTTCTCAATCCGGTTGGCAAGATAAAGAAATTTGGGGTCGACGAACCCGCTTGCCGAATGATTTTGATACCACACAGGCAACCCTCCATATTGAGAAATCATTACAAACTTGGCAAAAAATTGGCGTCCGCCGCAGCGATGGCGGTAATCTCCCCAGTGGCTCCATGAAAGGATCCATTGTGTTGCCTGACCGAATGGGGGGACCTGCCTACCTTGTGTATGACAATTTTCGAGTACTGATGAAATGGAACCGTTCCACATATTTTGCTACGAGCGTGGGACTTCTGGCAGATGCCATTGCGCAGTAACGGGTGTAGTAGAACAGATTACCCTGATTATTGTAGCTCCTACCCCGTTGATTCTTCCCAATTCGATAGTCTTCGCAGTTTTTCCCCTCCGAACGGCCTTGTTGAGGACGTCATACTTTTCCCTCGCCGTGTGCCTTGAAGAACAGAAAAGCTCTTGCCTGATTACGGAGACCAACAAATCTTGTTGGCCTGTAGGCGGGTAAATTAGGATTCAGAGCCGACGGTGGAGGTTTCGGTCGGGGGTGTTTCAGGTAAAGGTTCTTCTTTGATAATCTGAACACTCTTGATGGAGCGTTCGTCAGCATCTTGAACAATTAAGAGACAATTGTCCGTTTGAACTTTTTCTCCAATAGTGGGGATATGGCCCAGCTCTTCAAGGATAAGCCCGCTAATGGTATTTTGCTCTTCATCTAACATTACAGTCAGAAATTCATTTATTCGACGAACTTCGGCCCGGCCATCCACAAGGATTTGATTTTTACCGATTCGACGAATCCACTCCTCGTGAAGATCACCTTCATCTAAAATTTCTCCTACGACTTCTTCGAGAAGATCCTCAACGGTTATCAAACCCATGACCCCCCCAAATTCGTTCACAACGATCGCGATGTGTCGCTTTTCTCGTTGAAATTGTTTCAGGAGATCGTCAGCCGTTTTACTGGCGGGAATAAATAAGGGTGGTTTGGCCAGTTCTTTGATTTTCAATTGCGCATGGCCTTGTGCTAATTCCATGAGGGCATGACTACGGTACAAAATTCCCATGATATTGTCAGGATTGCCATCGTGGATGGGGATCCGTGAATATTTAGACTTATACAACTCCTGCCGGGCC
>JAZFZJ010000131.1:0-4186 GCA_036443915.1 Nitrospirales bacterium | reverse complement strand
CGTCTTGGAACCTTGGAAGGGGAGTTGGAAGAGAGGCGCCGGGAATTTTCGTCCTTGACTTCCCAATGGGAAGCTGAAAAAGCTTCGGTGGGACGCCTCCATCAGATTCGGCAGCAGATCGAAGATGTGAAACGACAGATGGAACAGGCTGAGCGGGAATATGACTTGAACCGCGTGGCTGAGCTGCGCTACGGCACGCTTCCTCGGTTGGAGCGTGAACTCCAGTCGGAAGATGAACACCTCGGCCAGAAGCAAGGCACAAGTCGCCTTTTAAAGGAAGAAGTGGACGAAGAGGATATCGCCGAGGTGGTCAGCCGATGGACGGGAATCCCCATAAGTCGGCTCCTCCAGGGAGAAATGGAAAAGCTCTTAAAGCTGGATGAATTCTTGCATCAGCGAGTTGTGGGGCAAGGCGAAGGCGTCAAAGTGGTGGCGGAGGCGGTTCTACGCGCACGGTCGGGAATCAAAGATCCCAATCGTCCTATCGGGTCCTTTTTATTCTTGGGGCCCACCGGAGTTGGGAAAACCGAATTGGCCAGGGCTTTAGCCCACACCTTGTTTGATGATGAAGCGAATCTCGTGCGCCTTGATATGTCGGAATATATGGAAAAGCACACAGTGGCGCGACTCATTGGAGCTCCCCCGGGCTATGTCGGGTACGAAGAGGGAGGGCAGTTGACCGAGGCAGTCCGCCGCCGGCCCTTTTCGGTCATTCTCCTGGACGAAATTGAAAAGGCGCACCACGATGTCTTCAACATCTTGCTCCAGGTTCTGGATGATGGGCGGCTGACCGATTCCCAGGGGCGCACAGTGGATTTCAAAAACACCGTGTTGATTATGACCTCCAATATTGGAAGCCAGGAAATTTTGGATGCCCAACTGCGAGGCCTTTCGTTTGAAGAGCTGCAATCGATCGTGATGGAGGAGGTTCGCCAACACTTCCGACCCGAATTTCTCAACCGAGTCGATGATATGGTGGTCTTCCATCCGTTGACGGCGGAAGACCTCGCCAAAATTGTGGAGCTTCAACTTGCCCGATTGAAGGCAAGACTAGAGGATCGTCGGATTAACCTCGAAATGACCCAGGCAGCCATTTCCGATATAGCCTCGAGAGGATACAACCCTGTGTATGGGGCCCGCCCGCTGAAACGGCTTATTCAGCAGGATATTGAAACACCGTTGGCCAAACTCTTGGTGAAAGGCGAGGTGAAAGACGGGGACACCGCGACGGTGGATTATAAGGATGGAGAGATTGTGATCGTTTCATCCGTCAGGAAGGAATAACCAAAAGGTGTGGAGTGGGCCGGGTGGACCTTCCGCTGACAAGCTCATGCAAGGCAGCCATGGTTACCATCTGTTATGACCACGAACAAACTTTGAAAACGAAATTAACTCCTCCGTAATGCTGGAACGGAAGCCCCCCATAGGTGTGCCCTAACAATGCCCCACATCCCCTCTAGAACGGCGTGAAGTTCCGGCGCAGAGCGCGTCACTAACTTAACCACTAAGCCTGGGGCCCTCGTTTCCGACACTCCCCCCAATACCCGGTTAGGAAAACTATCCAAAACTTCAGCTAGACTCCCTTCAATCCTTTTCCAAGTTTCTGAATCAACTCCATCGCTAACCAGGTAGAGCGATGCCACGTAATTCCACTCAGCGCCAAGCCCGACACCTCTTTCGTCCCTGGTTGGAGAAAGAATATACCTCTCTATGACCGATTTCCCTCCTGCAGTGGTGATCTTAATTTGGTTTGCCAAACGGGTAAAAGCCCACTGCTCTCCTCTTGCCACCCGTCCGGATGCAAGAGCATCCCAGAATACGACTAAAGCCCCAGGACCAAGACGAACGGTAATCCTTTGATCAAAACGAGATCCTGCAAAGGGAATCGTGGGTTCCGGAATCCATTCCAAAATGGCCCCCGAATCCATGGTCAAATCCACAAACTGAACAGAGGATTCAGAGACAGATCGGTAAACCTTGGTCGCTGATGGGGTGGAGAAAAGAACGTGGGTGCCTTTCCCGAGTTTCGCAAAAAGGGAGAGCCGGTCCCCGCCAACAAGACCGCCAGACGGATTGACAAGAAACGTCGTGGCACAACCAGTGTCGTCGAGGTAAAGAGGCGGGAAACAATGCCATGGGCTACAAGAATAGGAATGGGTAAGAACGGTGGTGCAGCCTCGCCGGGCATATTCTAAGTGGAGTTCGCCAATTTTCCCTACGCTTTCCGTCCCCATACCATTGGAAAATCACAGTTGCCGTACGGAAAAAGCGACCTTTCCAAAAGTAAGTGCCGCTCTCCCTTTCTCGGTGGATAGACCGACCTTTAGGTGCAGGGCGAAACCTGGCGCTTCACCCATTCGGCCACCTGGCCTAGGCCTTCCCCGGAAAGCAAATTGGTGAAAACAAATGGCCGGTCACCCCTCATATGCCGACTGTCCCGTTCCATAACAGAGAGATCGGCACCGACATACGGGGCTAAATCAATTTTATTAATGACGAGAAGTCCTGACCTGGTGATAGCCGGGCCCCCCTTCCGTGGGATCTTATCGCCAGCTGCCACATCGATGACATAGATGACTTCATCAACCAGTTCCGGGCTGAAAGTGGCAGCGAGGTTATCCCCACCACTTTCAAGAAAGACCAAATCCAAGGCAGGGATCCGTTTTATCAGGTCCGCAATAGCTTCCTGGTTATGGGATGCATCCTCTCGAACAGCAGTATGAGGGCATCCTCCCGTTTCCACGCCAAGAATCCGTTCAACTGGTAACACACCCCGACGAGTCAGAAACTCAGCATCTTCCTTGGTAAAGATATCATTGGTCACCACACCAACTTCATAGCGAGCTCGAAATGTCAGGCATAGAGCCTCTACCAGCGCAGTTTTGCCTGATCCAACTGGTCCCCCTACCCCGATAACGGTGACATGGCTGTCTTTGGTCCGGCTTGAGGACTGGCCACCCCCAGGCAGGTGATCGAAGTCATGCATGGTATTTACGACCTGAACAAACGCGTGGTTAAATGAGTATGTCGCATGGCATAAATATCGTGGATTGGTGACCAAGAGGTCATTGGAGTATTCGGAGCAATCCCAACACTAAGGCTCTCCATTACAGGAGCCCAACTTTCCAAGAGGCGTTGGCCTTCACGCTGTCCAAGGGGAAAAAGCTTATAAGAGGCGGAAACAAAGCCCACTCCGGTTTGATAAAGGAAGGCGCCAATGGCTTCTTGCCTCTTCCATCCAAAACTTCCCAGGGTTAACCCCCACACGACAGCCAAATGACCGGGTGAACGACCGGAATCCATCTCCTCTCGAAAATTCCTGAGAAACGGTGAACTCCCTTTTTGGTCAGCAGCAATCTGAAGGATGCTTCGTCCCATCTGGCAACTGGCGGCGCGAGTTTCTTGGCACAATTTCAACGAATCAAGTTCGACATCGGCCTCAACCATGGCCTTCAGGTCACGACTGTTTACAGCACCGTGAGCCCGGGCCAGAGCTACGGCGTCGCACCTCCCGATTCCCCACAGCAAGTAATCAGTGACATAACGGTGTAAGTCTTTTGAATTTTGAACGGCTCCTTCTTGAACAGCCGTTTCCAAGCCAGAAGAGAAGGCAAAGCTACCCGAAGGGAAGAAGGTATCAATATACCTTAGGCCTTGGAGAAACGCGAAGGTATCCATGGCCTATTTGTTAGAAAAGAAAGTAGCGCTGCGCCATCGGCAGAACGGCCATGGGTTCACACGTCAAATGTTCGCCGTTGGCCTTGACGACATATGTTTCAGGATCCACTTCCATGTGGGGAAGGGCATCGTTCAATTTCAGGTCACGTTTGCCAATACTTCGACAGTTCTGCACGGCCACCACACGTTTTTGTAGACCCAGACTGGTGTGGATCTTCCGATCGATCCCTGCCTGTGAGAGAAAGGTCACGCTAGTGGTGAACGGCGCCCGCCCAAAGGCTCCAAACATTGGGCGGCTCAACACCGGCTGCGGTGTAGGAATGGAGGCATTGGGATCGCCCATTGCCGCTTCGACTAAAAATCCTCCTTTCATGATTAAGTCGGGCTTCACTCCAAAAAAAGCTGGGTTCCATATCACCAGGTCTGCCAATTTCCCGACTTCCACCGATCCCACTTCATGCGCAATCCCATGTGTGATGGCAGGATTAATCGTGTATTTCGCAACGTA
>JAZFZJ010000130.1:0-33173 GCA_036443915.1 Nitrospirales bacterium | reverse complement strand
CAAGTAGGTATTCAAAAATTTCGGGAGAAGGTTTTTCGATGCGAAAAGTTCTCAAATCGTCCACTAGCCTCCAGCCTTTTTGTCTTTAACTGGCTAAAGCTAAAATCTCTTCGATTTGCTTTGAATCTTCTAGTTGAGAAGTAACACAGAAGTTGCCAATCTCGTTCGCTACGGTGACCCGCTGTCCTATATAGGACAACAGTTTGATAAGTGCTTGATAATACTTGATAACGGTTGGAAAGGTTTACGGTGGAAGTGGTTGATTTTCTTCATCTTCTGCCGCCCTTTTAAGGCGAGGGCCGAGCGTTCGAGTCGCTCGCGGCTCACCAGTTTTTTATATCGCTTGTGTCCTTGTCTCCCTCTCCCTCTTCCACACACTCAACAGTAAGGGTTACGATTGCGTCTCAGGTTTGACTTTCAGGTTTCGAACTCCTCCTTGGGCTATCAAAATTCCAAGGGTCTTGCCCCTCACGTTTCTTCAGATTGACTAACCCCAAATTCCACCGCGAGGATGCGGCACGATGACTATCCCCGAACCATCCAGTCTATCAATCAAAAAAAATTCTGCCTAAAGTAAAATAGCCCACTGCCAAAATTTTTTAGGGGGAAGGAGGAGGATATGGGTGGCTTTAAGGGAGAGTGATGCGAGGGATGAGGGTTTTGGTTGCGAACCTGCTCAACCGTTTTTCACGCCTTCGCCTTCCTTTATGGGTTAGGTAGGGGACTCCATTCGCTGGCAAGTTGTTGGGCTTCGGCAAACTGTGTAGGGGTCATAAGGCTGGCCACATGATCTCTTAGTTCCCGAGCATTTTCTACGCCTTGGGCTGCTGCTAAGTTGTACCACATGTGGGCTTGGACGAAATTTTGCGTCAGTCCCCCCTGACCCACATGGTACAGATACCCCAGGTTGTGCTGAGCGTCGGCTTCGCCCTGCTGCGCTGCGAGCCAATACCAACGACCGGCTTCGATGTAATCCTGCGGCACGCCCACACCGGTGGCATACATGAAACCCAGGTTGAACTGGCCTTTCGCGTAGCCCTGCTGCGCCGCGAGCCCATACCAATACAGGGCTTGGGTATAGTCCTGTGGAACCCCCTGCCCGAATTCATACAACATTCCCACCACGTTCTGCGTATGAGCATCTCCCTGTTCCGCTGCGAGGCCGTACCAACGAAAGGCTTCCTGGAAATCCTGTGGTACACCCTGGCCTTTCTCATACAGGATGCCCATATTGAACTGAGCCTTGACGTCCCCCTGCTCGGCAAGGGGAAGAAATTCATTGAGTGCCGTGGGGTAGTCGCCGCGATCATAGGCATCCAACCCGTCTTGGAAATCCGCATGAGTCAGATTGACGACCAGCAAGAGGGGCAAGAGCGCAGGAATAAAGAGGTAAAGTGTTGGCTGAAGTCGCATAGGAATTATTTATGTTATCGGATTTATGGGTTTGAGCCCTTATAGCTATTTGCAAAATGCATAAACAAAATGATTTTCATAGCAATGTGTTCTTTAATAAGGTAAATGGCGATAACCAGCCATAATGACGCTAGACAACCTCACCATAAAATTGAGGGATTAATGAAAATGTGAGATAGATGATGAGGTCATGGCCCCAGTGGGTCATCTTTGGCGCGGCCAGCTTTCCTCAACCCAGCAACGTGATGGTCCGTTCTAATTGATATGTAGCTGGCTGAGAAGCGTGGCCATCCTGAGGAACACGGCCTTTAGGTTGGCCAAAAGGATGTTAAAGTTTATTCCTCTGCCACTTTCATTTAGTGGTGTTGGGCTAATCGGGCGAGGTTGGCGTTGGTGTGGGAGAGAATTAAGGAAAAGGTAGCAAAATCGGTATCAGTTAACTCCTTCCCCGTAGAACCATGATCGACTAAGATAAGCCCAATGGGCTTATTGGGGGCATATAAGGGTCCAGCAAAGCCCGGACCTCCTCCCCAATGTTGAAGAAAATCTTGAATGACTCCAATAGGTTCTGCTTCTTTTATCAAGGAGTGAAACTGAACGGGTTGAAACTGATGGAGGAGTTGGTGCCAAAACTTTCCCTTGGTCAGCGGGCAATGAAATGTCGTTTGAATGGAGTCTGAATTCGCCCCATGGCAGATTTTTGCCTCAAGCTTTTCTTTTCCCGGTACAATAAACGACAGTAACACCCGTTCGAATCCCAAGGTGGCATACAGGGTTTGTGTGGCAAAGGTGAGTAAGGTGGACGGTTCGTTTATTTTCATGGACTGGAGTGTGTAGTCAAGTAACGATTGGTCGGAGCTGGAAGGAGCTGGGTGTATGGGAGGTTGTTGGTATGGTACTGATTCCTCTTCTTGTTCCGACGGATGCTCGGAGTGGACTGCCTGCTGAACGGTATTGGTAAGTTGGTGCAATTGTTGGTTATGAATGGGCTGGCCTTCCGAATCTGCCGCAGGGCGCAAATGGTGTTGAGGAATGTTAATGGAGTTAGCAATTTCAGATGCTTGCATAAATGCATGGTTGACGGTCTCGTCCAGTTGGGAAAAAGAGATACCGAAGGATGGGAGAAACTGTTTCATGAGGGTTTGGAACACCTCATTTTGCCCGGGTGCGGTTGGGTTGAGCAGACAATGACTTAATTCATTGGCCCCTCGGACAATGCCCTCCATGATTTGCTGATCCGTCTCCGGTCGCGTGTGTGGCCAAAAGGGCTTTTTTCCCAAGAGCTGAACGAGGGTGTCGGGTAAATGCCAGTGTTTGGCCATGGTGGCCGCTATGACCCGTAAGGGACGCCCCAGAAGGGCTAACTCGGCCTTGGGAACCTTCGAAGGGTCTTCTAACCTCAAGGTTTCCAGTTGTTCAGCAATCTCCGGGCGGCAAAGGGCTAAAATGAAGTCCCCGAGGGAATACAACATGGCATTGGTGAATAACATCCCAGTCTCTTGATATTTCAAGGTCTTGCCGA
Source organism: Nitrospirales bacterium (assembly GCA_036443915.1). Lineage (GTDB taxonomy): Bacteria > Nitrospirota > Nitrospiria > Nitrospirales > UBA8639 > Nitrospira_E. The sequence goes on along the minus strand of JAZFZJ010000130.1, from coordinate 30,238 downwards.
GTTCTTGCGCCTGTGTTCCGGCGACCAGTGCCCGAGCAAGGAGGTGTTTGAGGTAAGACGTGTTCGCACCAAAGGCATCGGCTTGTTCGATTAATTGCGCAGCAACCACCATGGCCTGAATGACATCAAAACCGATGAGCGCGACGGCATGGGTGGAGGTTTTGACTGGGACACGGGTAAAGTAAGCAGGGCTGTTGGCAATTTTGATGATATTTGCCATCATGGCTTGGTCGTGTCTGATCACATCACCGATGTCGCTGGCGCTGGAGCGTTTGTCTTGAGTGAGATTTAAGACTTGTATGCAACTCTGCCGAAGAATAGGAAGAGTTTCTGGGGCATCGTCCAAAAGCTGATCCAAAAAGGAGGGTGTGCTAGGGGTGCCTGGAGTAGAAGAATCTGTCATGGGAACAACCTACGTGATACTGGTTCTGTGTGTGGAGTGTTGAAGTCGAGTGGGAAAATTGAATTCCTTAAGGGCCCAAAGAGGTAGTTGGATCTTAGGTTCATTCTCGGTAAACTTGGTCAAAATGTTAAGGAACCCGGCTTGGCTGGGGTCTAGTGTAAGTCCACTTTCCTAATTTCGTGAGGACGACATGAGAAATCGGATTTCATGCTCTGCTCAAGAGCTTGGTCAATTAGATCCTGCCATGGTTGAGTCTGTGGTCGGGGGGCAAGTCTTTAAAATTGGTGAGCAATATTTTTCAGATTCACGGGTCAATATTCTGGAAGCCGATGGGGCGCAAGTGGTGGCAGAGGTCAATGGTACGTATGGCGTATATTCGCAATCGATAAAATTGCGTACTGGCATGTTGTCGACCAAGTGTTCCTGTCCCTCGACAGAACAACCCTTTTGCCGGCACTGTGTCGCTGTGTTATTACATCAGTTTCATAATGGGTCTTCGCTAAGTAGTACTCCGAAGGCTACGGCTCCCCCATCGCCCTCGCCCACTCCTGAACCCAAGAAGGTAGACGCGCCTCCTCCTGAGCCAGCACCCACAGTAGATTTGAATTTTCGGGAAGCCTCATTGTTTATTGATTGGTTTCAGCAAGCTATTGGCCATTTGGGGAAAGAGGTATCGTTGCCGACCGTTCCGGAGTCTCTGGGTGGCGTTGCTCGGGAGTGGGCGGGGGCGATTGATCGGCTCAATCAGCAATTCTTGGAGAGTGACGAAGATCGAACCGATGCCCAGAAAAATGTGCAATCGGCGGAAGCGATGGTGGATTCGTTAACCAAAGAATTGGAGGAAGTGAAGGGCGAATTTGACGCCGCACGTCAGACTTGCCAGAGGTTAGAGACTAAAGTCCAACATCTAGAAGAATCGGTGAAGGATTTGTCTCAGGTTTCCGCAGAGCGAGATCGATTGGTCAGCAAAGTTTCAACCATGCAGTCGGAATTACAGAAAAAAGGGGCAGAATTGGAAAGTGTCTCCATGACCCTAAAATCTCTGTCTAAGGCCATTCGGAACATGCTTCCCTCAGATCCTTCTTGATGAGTAACCTAGTATTGTGACTGGGTCCAGCCTTATGCCCGAATTCTTCTGGGCTCTTCTTCAAATGCGTCATTCACTCTACTTGTCTGTCCCACCAGTTTAAGTAGATTCTCCGTCAGCCGATCGAAGGCCAGGGTAGCGGGAGCGTTTGGCGCATATTCCACCACCGGCAAATATTTGAGAATGGATTGCTGGACCTGGGAATCTTCAGGAATATTACCGAGGACTGAAAGGTCTGTCCCTACATATTGTTTGAGCAGATGTTGCAGGTGTAGTGTGTTGATTCGGGATTTGGCCGTCATACGGTTCAATATTAAGGCGGGCTGAAACCCTTGTAAGGCTTGTTGAGCCATTCCCTTTCCTGAATCGCTGGTGCGTCCCACTGCTTCTAAAACTTCGGAGATACTGTGAAAGTCTTTATCCAGAAGGGCGTTTGCTACCGGGTCACGAGCTAAAAACGCCGTGAGTACTTTCCGAATCGCCGCAAGTTTTATAAATCGATACAAGTCTAAAACAGAAGTGGGGTCTGGGGTGGCGACGGCCAGGAAGTAATCTGCCAGGAGAAAGAAGTCTAGCGTGTGATAACTGGTGCCTGCTCCGACATCCACAAGAATGATATCTGCATCGAGTTTCTGAAGGTGTTTGATAAGGCGTTTTTTCTTGGCATGTTGCAGATTGGCTGTGATGAGGGTTTCGCCAGTTCCTGGAATGAGACGGAGCGAAGAGGGGCTTGCTACCGAGTGGGCCACCTCCTCCAGGGTCGTCTGACGGTTCGCAAAGAAATCTGTGAGGGTAGTAGGAGGATTAAACATCCCAAAAAGAATGTGGAGGTTGGCCCCTCCAATATCCATATCTACTAAAATCACTCGTTGGCCTTGGCGGGCCAGGAGGAGTCCGAGATTACTGACCACCACACTTTTTCCAACTCCACCCTTACCGGAAGCCACAGATATAATTGTAGGCATCAGCTGATTCTCTCCCGTAGAAGTGCTATCACGACAAAAGCGTACCCTCTCAATCAAACATACCCTATCATGAGGATGAGCTTATGCCCATGGCTTGAACACCGGAGAGGGAAGATTGGTTTTCTTCAATACCTCCTCTATTACCTATGCATGAATACTCAAGACCCATAAGGGCTCTTGCATTTAAATAAGGGGAATGCTAGATTATTTCTTAGTTAAGTGGGCGTGAGCCCACTTTTTTTTGGTCTTCTCAGCCGTGGCCGGGAGCCATGGGGGTATCTGGTGGCCTCAATGGCTGAAAATTTTGAGCAAGCTATTCGCCAAGAGGGCGAGCCTCTTGCTCGGGCCTTAGGGTTGGAAATCCTCGAAGTTCAGTGCATTGGGAGCCCCACCAAACCGTTGGTTCGATTGATTCTTGATAAAGATGAAGGAGTGGGAATTGAGGATTGCGAACAATTCCATCAATCCCTCCGTCGGACTTGGGAGGTTACCCACCCTGAGGGACCGTTGTATCGTTTCGAAATATCTTCGCCAGGACTCGACCGACCGCTGAAAGATCACAAGGATTTTCAACGAGTTATGGGCAAGCTTGTTCGGGTCATCCTTCGAGATGCTCTGGATAAGAACACCGTCGTTGTCGGACGGTTGATCGCGCTGTCGGAAACAGGGATTACGTTACACGATAATCAGCACAGAAAACCTCAAGACATAGCTTTGACATGGGAAAATATTGTCAAAGCAAAGGTAGAGGTGGAGTTCTAATGGGAGTGAAAGACAGTATCAACGGTCCAAACCGTTTTGAGTGGCTTATTGTGCCTGGCGAGGAGCAATCATGAAAAGTGAATTAATGTCAGTTATTGATCAACTTGGTCGCGAAAAAGGGATCCATAAGGACAAAGTGGTTGCGGCGTTGGAGGCCGCTCTCCTGACGGCAGCCAAAAAACGTTTTGGACAAGGGGAAAATATTCAGGTAGACATCGATACGGAAACTGGTGAAATTTCTATCGTGAATAAGAAAACCATTGCTGAGCATGTCGTCGACGAGAGAACCGAGATTTCATTGGAAGAAGCCCGGAAAATTGATGAAGAAGCTGAAATGGGTGATGAAATTGGATCGCTTATTGACATGGATGAATTTGGACGAATTGCGGCACAAGCGGCCAAGCAGGTCATTTGTCAAAAGGTTCGAGAAGCCGAGTGGGAATCCATTGAACGGGAATACTCCAAAAAAGAAAATGAGTTAGTCCATGGAGTGATTTTAGGGCAGGAGCGGAGGAATTTTCTCGTCGATATTGGAAAAACGGAAGCTCTTTTACCAATTCAGGAACAAATTCCTCGTGAAATGCACCGTCGGGGTGATCGTGTTCGAGCCTTGCTTTTAGAAGTTCGGCGAACACCCAAGGATGTGCAAGTGATCTTATCTCGGGCCCACCCGCAGTTCGTGGTGAAGCTGTTTGGTTTAGAAGTGCCGGAAATTTCAGAAAAAATCGTAGAAATTAAAGGAGTCGTTCGAGAGCCAGGTGATCGGACAAAAATCTCGGTTGCCTCTCGGGATAAGGCCGTCGATCCAGTTGGGGCCTGTGTGGGGGTAAAGGGATCACGGGTTCAGGCCATTGTGCGTGAATTGCGAGGAGAGAAAATTGATATCATTCCTTGGACCACGGATCCACGTGTCTTCATTGGTGAGGCCTTGAATCCTGCCTCTATTGAAAAGGTGGGGATTGATGAACAAAAAAAATCGGCCTTAGTGGTCGTGGCGGATTCTCAGCTCTCCTTGGCCATTGGGAAAAATGGGCAAAATGTTCGATTAGCTGCGAAACTGACTGGTTGGAAAATTGATATTATTAGCTCCACAGAATATGAAAAGGAAAAACTTGAACGAGATCGGGAAATTAAGGCAGCATTGGCCGAAGAAACAGCCCAAATCACTGAAGAATCTGTAGGAGATTCAGAGGGAGTTGGGCAAGCTGAAGAAGAGACGGCACCTGTGCAGACTTTGCCAAATGAGCCTGAGGAAAACGTTTCCCCGTCTGATCCTCCATCACTGTAAAGGGTGTGCATGAGAGTTCATGAAATAGCCAAGAAGCTTGGGATGGAAAGTCGTCTGGTGGTTCCTGAATTGGTGCGACTGGGTATTGAGGTGACCTCTCATAGCAATACGGTGGAAGATGATACCGCTCGGTGGGCTATGGATGTTATTCAAGGCAAAGACCCGGAAGCCGGAACGAGGAAACCTGGAGGCGTGGCCAAAACTCTTGACGCGAAAAAGGTTGCGAAAGGCCGCCTCCTGAAAAAATCCTCGGTGTCCTCGGAAAAGTCCATGAAAGTAGGTACGGCTGAGGAACCCAAGAAGCCTGAAAAGAAGCACATTCTGATTAAAAAGAAGAAAACCGAAGAAGAAGTGTTGGCTGAGCTGTCGGAATTTCCGTCTGCAAGAGAAGCGAAAGTAGGTGACCCTTCCCTTACCACGGGCGTTTTTTCTTCCGCAACCCATGATCCTCAAAGCCTGGACGCTTCTGCGAGCACCTCGGTGGTCAGTGTGGGTGGCCAAGTCTCGGACTCTTTACCCTCTGGGTCTGAGGCGGCTTCTGTAGCCCTAGGGAAATCCCCTGCTCTTGTTGAGAATCAAGAAGCTGTTTATCCCTCAGAAGTGAGTGATAAAGAAAAGCGGGGGGAGGTCAAGTCCGATAAGAAAAGCCCAACTTTCCCGAATCGAGATAGTCTAGCTGAGGAAAAGATAAAAAAACTCAAAAAGTCCACGCGGTTGAAAGGTGAGGGTGTTTTTGCTGCCCGTTTTGAGGATGCTGCCGTGTGGCAAGATCTTCGTCCACTCCCGACGCTCCGTCGTGAGGAACGTGCCCGTCAGGTCCAACCGACTTCGGTGGGTGAAGTAACCAAACCCCGGAAAAAAGTTATGAAGGTCACTTCTGGAATATCCGTGAAAGATTTTGCTGAGGTGTTAGGTCAAAAACCCACAGAAGTTATTCGGAAACTCATGGACCTAAATATTGTGACCACCCTCAATCAACCGATGGATCTTGATGCGGGAGTGCTCATTGCGGAAGGGTATGGCATTGCTGTTGAGGCCGTGGTGCTCAAGGGTGGCGAAGCACTCTTAGAGGACGTGTTAGAGCGAAGTGGAAAAGAACAATGGGAACCGCGTGCTCCCGTCATCACGGTCATGGGGCATGTGGATCATGGCAAAACATCATTATTGGATGCCATTCGCAAGACCCGAGTGACGGACCGAGAGGCTGGAGGGATTACTCAGCACATTGGTGCCTCCTTTGTAAAAGTTGGTGAACGGGGAGTGACCTTCCTGGATACGCCAGGCCACGAAGCCTTTACCGGAATGCGGGCTCGTGGTGCGCAAGTCACGGATATTGTGGTGTTGGTCGTTGCAGCAGACGATGGGCCTATGCCTCAGACGGTGGAAGCCATTAACCATGCGCACGCGGCGAACGTGTCCATAATCGTGGCAGTGAATAAAATTGATAAACCGGGGGCCAATCCGGATCGCGTCAAACAAAGTTTGGCTGAGCATGGGCTTCTTCCGGAGGCATGGGGTGGACAAACCATTTTCGTAGAAGTTTCGGCTAAAGAGAAGACAGGGTTAGACCAACTTCTCGACATGTTGCTGCTTCAAGCGGACATCATGGAATTAAAAGCCGATTCTGCCTGTTCTGCCCGTGGGGTTGTCTTGGAGGCTAGGTTAGATAAGGGGCGTGGGCCAGTCGCGACCGTGTTGGTTCAGGGCGGAGTCTTGCGCATAGGGGATACGTTTGTCGTGGGGTCGGTGAGTGGACGGGTGCGAGGGCTGACATCGGATACAGGGGTGCGTTTGAAAGAAGCCGGTCCCTCTATCCCTGTTGAAGTCATTGGGCTATTGGGAGTTCCAGAGGCCGGGGACCAATTAATCTCAGTCAAGGATGAGCGTGCTGCCAGAGAAATTGCCCAAGTCCGGCAACGAAAACAAAAAGATTTGGGCCTTGTGGCTTCTTCAAGACGAACGTTGGAGGAGTTGTATGCTGGAACGCAGAATGGGGACGTCAAGGAATTACCGCTCCTGATCAAAGCGGATGTACAGGGATCTGTCGGTGCGTTAGGAGAGGCCCTTCAGAAGATTTCCACGGATGCGGTCAAGCTCAAAATTATTCATAGTGGAGTAGGGGGGATCAATGAGTCGGATGTGCTGTTAGCGGCTGCCTCTAAAGCGATCATTATTGGGTTCCATGTTCGCCCCGATGCCAAGACCGTGAATATCGCCGAGCGGGAAGGTGTGGAAATTCGGCTTTATACCATTATTTATAATGTGCTCGATGATATTCGGTCCGCGGCTGAGGGACTTTTGGCTCCCACCATCAAGGAACGGATCTTGGGCCATGCGGAGGTGCGGCAATTATTTTCTGTTCCTAAAATGGGGACGATCTCCGGATGCTACGTCCTTGATGGAGTGATTTCGCGAACGAGCGCCAAGGTGAGGGTGGTCCGAGATCAGGTGACTGTCTGGGAAGGGAAAATCGGATCCTTGCGCCGTTTCAAGGATGATGCGCGTGAAGTGCAACAGGGGTATGAGTGCGGAATCGGGATTGAGAATTTTAATGATGTCAAAGTTGGCGATGTGTTGGAAGCGTATGTATTGGAGGAGGAAGCGGCCAAATTATAACAGAGGGTGAACCCGGGATGTTCTGAATGGGCATGATTGTGGGGTTGTGTACCGTTGAACTTCATTTTCCTGATGTGCAGTCGCTCAAGGGTAAGCGGCAAATCCTTCAAAGCTTGAAAACCAAGTTAAGCAATCGATTCAATATTACCATTGCTGAAATTGATGAATGTGATCTTTGGCAGAAAGCCATTGTGGGTATTGCCTGTGTGGCCAATGATACGAGTAAGGTGAATCAGACATTAGATCAAGTCCTTAATGGGATCCGAGCGAATCCCTCCCTTGAACTCTTACGATCACAGATTGAACTGTTGTAAGCGCAGGTTTAATATTCCACCATGGAGAAGGCCCCTGTCAGTCGGGCAACGCGAGTTGCCGATCAGATTCGCATGGAAGTGGCGAACATCCTGGCCCGGAAAATTAAGGATCCACGGATTCAGTTTGTCACCGTGACCGATGTGACGATGACGGCGGACCTCAAGATTGCCCGAGTTTATGTCACCGCTTTGGACCAAGAGCATTTTGAGCAACAAACGAGTCCGGGCCTCAAAAGTGCGGTGGGGTTCATTCGAACAGAGGTAGGACGGCGACTGAATTTACGGTATACCCCAGAACTCGTATTTTTTCGTGATACCAGTGCCGAATACGGCAATCGTATTGAAAAACTATTAGATTCGCTTCCTCACAAAAAGCAGGACGAATCGGGCGCAACGCCTCCTCTCTAAATGGCCGGAGTATCCTAAAATGGCACGAGTGTCTTCTTGTATTGAACGTCCTGGAACGGGAAACATGGAACCGGAGCGGTTGCGGCATGGTGTGTTATCCGTGAATAAGCCCGATGGATGGACATCGCATGATGTGGTCAAGGAAGTTCGATCGATTCTGGGCATCCAGAAGGTGGGCCATGCGGGCACGTTGGATCCTCATGCCACGGGGGTGCTACCGATTTTGATCGGAAAAGGGACCAAGATTGCCCAGTATCTCTTTGATTGGGATAAGGAATATGTGGCCGTCCTTACATTAGGGCAACGGACAGATACGCAAGATGCTTGGGGGACGGTTCTCGAAGAAGCCTCTCTGGAATCTTTGAAGGAAAATCACATTCGGTCGGTGATTTCGAGTTTTTTGGGGACGATCCAACAGGTCCCGCCGATGTATTCGGCCGTCAAAATTGGTGGACAGCCGTTGTATAAAAAAGCGCGAAAGGGCCAAACCGTTGATCGACTCGCCAAAACCGTGACGATCCATGATGTGGAAATTCAAAGATTAGAGATTCCTGACGTGGCGTTTCGGGTGGTGTGTTCAAAGGGTACCTATGTTCGAACGTTATGTGAGGATATAGGGAATATCTTAGGTGTGGGTGGCCATTTAAAATGGTTACAGCGTCGTCGGGTTGGCCCGATCCATGTTGATCAGGCCATCAAGTTGGATGCTTTGAAAGACGGGCTTGAATTCTGCCAGTTTTCTGGGGCCTTTTGGGGCTTGGATGAAATCCTAGATATGTTTCCTGCGGTAGAGGTCAATGGGGACGATGCTCGGAAAGTGCTCCATGGCAACGACATTCCTTGGAATCGTGTTGGAAGACCTCATGCTGGTGGAGAGGTTTTTGTTGAAAAAGGGCAAATGGTACGGGTAAAAAAAAAGGATGGGTTGTTGTTGGCCCTAGGCAAAACCCCCTTAGTTCAACCGGGTGAAGGTGGACAGGTGTTATCAATAGAAACCGTGTTGGCGTGACCCATCATCATGCTAGAAATTTACAAAAGTCATCGCATCACAATAATGGTACGCATCACTTATTGGACACTAGGTTTTTGAGAAAATTTTAAAGGAGGGGTTATGGCCTTAACGAAAGAAGAAAAGACCGCCGCAGTCGAGGCACATCGAATTCACGACAAAGATACAGGTTCGTCCGAAGTGCAAATATCGGTGCTGACCAAACGGATCACGAGTCTCACCGAGCACTTTAAGGCGAATAAAAAAGATCATCATTCTCGTCGAGGCCTGTTGCGAATGGTGAGTAGGCGCAGGAAGCTACTCGATTATCTGCGGCGGAGAGATGAAAGTAAATATCAAGCGGTCATTGCGGCCTTGGGCATTCGGAAATAATGCCATACAATTCTTCCTACCATTCCATTGACCGGTCCTGGATTTGAAAGAATTAAGTGCCTCTTAGTCTTAAGCAACGAGGGTTGGAAAATCCGTGGTTGGAATTTAACCGAAGCTGGAATTGCCGGTGTTTCACCACTATGTCCTCAGAGGATGAGAAAGGTTGAGATATGATTCATGTTGTTGAAATGGAAGTTGGTGGTCGTCCTCTTCGGTTAGAAACTGGTCGCATGGCCAAGCAAGCGGATGGTGCGGTGTTGGCCACCTATGCAGATACCGTGCTGTTGGCCACGGCGGTGTCCTCGAAAACGCTGAAGCCTGGCACCGATTTCATTCCCCTCACGGTGAATTACCAAGAAAAAGCCTATGCCGCTGGGAAAATTCCCGGCGGATTTTTCCGACGAGAAGGTGCCCCCAGTGAAAAAGAGGTCTTAACGAGTCGCCTCATTGACCGGCCTATTCGACCGTTGATGCCAGATGGGTATTACTATGAAACCCAAATCATTGTGACCGTATTTTCCTTTGATCAGACGATGTCCTCTGATGTGATTGGTATCGTGGCAGCCTCTGCGGCCTTGGCTATTTCGGATATACCCTGTGCCGGACCTTTGGCCGCCGTCAAAATCGGTCGAGTGAATGGGAATTTTGTGGTCAACCCAGATCGCAGTATTTTGGAGACAAGCGAATTAGATTTGGTCGTTGCCGGCACTCATGATGCCGTGATGATGGTGGAGGCAGGAGCCAGTGGGCTTTCCGAAGATACCATGATTAATGCCATTGAGCTGGCTCATCGTGAAATTCAAAAAATTATTGCCACAATTCATACATTGCAAGCAAAGGCGGGAAAAGCCAAACGGGACTTTCAAGTTGAACCTATCGATTCTGAAGTGGAGACAGCAGTTCGCGCGGTGGCTGTTCAACCCATTTGTGAGGCAATGTATATACCCGGGAAAGCCGAACGCCAGGACCGATTCAATCAAATTCTTCAAGAGGCCCTTGAAACTGTGGGAGGAGAAGATGCGGACCGGGGGGCTCAGGTTAAGAAGGTGTTTCATAATTTGGAGTATTCCGAAGTCCGCCGAATGATCTTAGAGAAAAAAACACGAGTAGATGGGCGAGGACTAGCCGATGTCCGTCCCATTTCCTGTGAGGTCGGGATTCTTCCGAGAACACATGGATCAGCCTTATTTACGAGAGGGGAAACGCAAGCCTTGGCGGTGGTGACCCTAGGTACCGCGGACGATGAGCAACGGATAGATGCGCTAGAAGGGGAGTTTTTCCGATCTTTCATGCTGCATTATAATTTTCCTCCCTTTAGTGTGGGAGAAGCCAAAATGCTTCGTGGCCCAGGACGGCGGGAAGTTGGGCATGGCAAATTGGCCGCAAGGGCCTTGACTGCCGTACTACCCACAAAGGAGGAATTCCCTTATACCATTCGGCTTGTTTCCGAGATCCTGGAATCGAACGGATCCTCCTCGATGGCAACGATTTGTGGGGGAACCTTGGCCCTTATGGATGCTGCCGCACCCATCAAGGCACCTGTAGCTGGGATTGCGATGGGATTAATTCTGGAAAATGATCAAGTGGCCATTCTTTCGGATATCTTAGGAATGGAAGATCATTTGGGAGATATGGATTTCAAAGTGGCCGGAACGAAAGATGGTGTGACGGCGTTGCAGATGGATATTAAAATTGGGGGGATTACCCCTGCCTTGATGCGGCAAGCCTTAGCCCAAGCTCTTCAGGGTCGTTTGATGATTCTGGAAAAAATGGTTGAATGCTTGAAGGTGCCACGGACAGAATTGGCTCCCTACGCTCCACGCATTAGTACCATTCAAATTAAACAAGATAAAATTCGTGACGTGATTGGGCCGGGAGGAAAAATTATCAGAGGAATTATTTCGGAGTGCGGGGTGAAGGTGAATGTTGAGGATACGGGGATAGTCACCATTGCCGCAGTGGACCAAGCCTCGGGTCAAAAAGCCATGGACATGGTGCTTAAGTTGGTTGAAGAAGTAGAGATAGGAAAAATATATTTGGGTACCGTTCGGAAAATCATGGATTTTGGGGCCTTTGTCGAGATCCTTCCCAATATGGATGGGCTTGTACACATCTCGCAACTGGCTCACCACCGGGTGCAATCGGTCAGCGACGAAGTGTCGGAAGGCGAACAAATCCTGGTAAAGGTTCTGGAGGTTGATCGTCAGGGGAAAATTCGTCTGAGTCGCAAGGAGGCCATGGCCGAACAGGGAGAGAAGAATGAGGCCTCCACTTAGGTTGATCTGATTGCGTCACCATGTATAAAAAAATTGTGCTAGACAATGGGGTTCGAGTCGTGCTCGAGCGGATGTCATCCTTGAAATCCGTGGCTCTAGGAGTGTGGGCCAATGTCGGAAGCCGTTATGAAGAAAAAGGCGAAGAAGGGTTTTCTCATTTCATCGAACATATGATGTTCAAGGGCACACGAACCCGTTCGGCTTCACAAATTTCCAACGAAATCGATGCCCTGGGTGGGGAAATGAATGCCTTTACCACACATGAAGCGACGGCGTTTTATGTGAAGGTCTTAGATCAACAAGTGGGGGCGGCCTTTGATCTTTTGGGCGATCTGTTCCATCATTCTCGGTTTGTGGGCAAAGATATTGAAAAAGAAAAACAGATTGTGCTCGAGGAAATCCGAACGGTCCAGGATGATCCCGAGGATTATATCCATGAGTTGCACGCGAAAGATGTTCTGGGGTCTCACCCCATAGGCCGTCCCATTTTGGGAGAACCCCGGTCCATGCAGCGCATGAGTCGGCGAGCTCTTCTTCGGTATAAACAGAAACATTACCAGCCGGAAAAGACGATTGTCGCAGTCGCCGGGAACTTTGCGTTTGCTGAGTTACTGGATCAGGTCAATGAATATTTTGGTCAATGGAAGGGAGTCCCACATGCCAAGAGGACTGAAAATGCCACAGAAGGTATTTGGCCTGTGCATCCGCAGACACGTCAAAGTTTTCACCAAAAACCTTTGGAGCAAGTGCATGTGTGTGTGGGTTTTAAAGGAGTGGCTGTGGGCCATAAGGATCGCTATGCGGCGCATGTCCTCAACACCATTTTAGGAGGAGGCGTGAGTTCTCGGCTATTTCAAGAAGTCCGGGAAAAACGTGGATTGGCGTATACGATCTATTCGCATCTCTCTAGTTTCGTAGATGGGGGCATTCTAACTGTCTACGCCGCGACCCGACCTGCCGAGGTGTCAGGTGTTATTGATCAAATTTGTAAAGAAACGCGCAAATTGTGCCGTCAGGGGGTTGCCGTGGAGGAATTGGAACGGACGAAAACCCAACTGAAGGGGAATTTAATGTTGGGGTTAGAAGGGACCTATGGGCGGATGAATAAACTGGCAAAAGATGAATTATATCAAGGGCGACACATTACCCTGCAGGAAATGATTAAAGCGATTGACCGAATATCCCCTGATCAAATCCGCCATTTGAGCCAAAATTTATTAGATCTCAATGAGTTTGTAATTACGGCCTTAGGACCAATCCCCAAAAGAGGGTTTCCAAAGTGGGGGTAACTCCCAAAAAACACTCTGTTTTTGGCTTGACAACCACGCCCTGGATAAGTAGCATAGGCCCCCTCTTCAGGGGATGAATTTTTGACGGGGGTCACGGGATATTTAGCATTAGGCAAAGCGAGTTTACAGATAAAACAAGGTGAGTATGTTTTTTAATTTTTGTCATTCTAACACTGTAAGGAGGGAGCAGATGAAGAAGTCATCTTTACGTCGGGCGATGGTAGCTCTCTGTGCATTTGGCCTACTCAGCATGGGAATGGCTGGTGCTGTGTATGCACAAAAAGGTCCTGCCGCTGGAAACCCAAAGGCCAAGGCGAAGCAGGTCGACAGCAGTCAAATGGGTTTGTCTTTTAAAGCAGTGGCGCCTACAAGTCTAAAGGGAAGAGTGTTTGGACATTGGGCTGACAATCCGGATGGGGAAATTTTGTTTGGAATTCAATATTGGAATACGACTGGACCAGCGGAAGTTGGGGATCCTCCAGGGCGTGCTTCGGATGACCGAATTCAGACATTGCCTGAAGAAATGTTCTCATGTTGCGCTTGGGGCTTCCAGGGGGGACTAGAAAAAAATGCAGCCTATGATGGTTGGTACACCCCACAAACAACGGTTCGCTTGATGGTGAAAGACAAAGCCCTCATGGACCAGATCATGAAGGCCGCCCAAGATTTGGTGTCCATGGAAGTCCAGGTGAGCGGACATACGGTTACGGGTTTTAAGTTGATGAACTAATAATTGAATTCAGAAACTTATGAATGTCATAAAACTTATATGGAGGAGGGAAGCCATTATGAAAGGTGCTAAGAAGAAAGGTTGGGCCCTTGTTGGAGCTATGGCACTAGTCGGCACCATGGCCTCAAGTGCAATGGCAATCGAAGCATTCCAAGAGCGGTTTGAATGGGGTGATTTGAGCAAACCTACCACTCTGCGTGCTCGTGTAGCGGTGGCAGATCCATATGATAAGGCTGTATGGGTCAATGTTGCCGTATTTGGTGGAAATGCGGAAAGCGGGTACTACTGGCAGAAATATTTCCCAGGAAAAAACCTCAAAATGTTTGCCGCAGATGATAAAGTGATGGCGACGTTAGCGGCCGCTGGGAAATCCTCTTTTAGCCAAGCCGTGATGGGTGATACCAAGCCTTCGAAATATGGGTTAGTAGAAATCGTGGTGCAAGAAACAGAACAAAATCACCGTGTCATTACTTCTGCTAAACCAATTTCTGAGGAAGTAGCTGGGACGCCGGCAAAACCAAGAAGCATCCATAGCTTGAGGACAACCACCCCTGATCAAGCCACTGCCCAGGAGAGTTGGCCAAACAATCGCAGAATGAAATATGATGTGATGATTCCTGGTGGTCCAGCTATCGCTGGGGTTATCCCCTATTCTGATCAAGGTCTTGGAATATGGTCACCGGATAAATAACTTTTAAACTTGATCTTAGAGGTTTTTGGGAAAGGCCTGCGTTGTGTTACGCAGGCCTTTCTTTTTGGTGTTCAAGTTGATCCAATCGGGCTTGAAGGTCAGCTAATCGATTGAGGGCATCCAGGGGAGTCATGGAAAATAAGTCCATTTGTTTCACCTCTTCGAGAATAACGTGCGATTGAGGCAATTGTTGGTCTAGTAAGTCGTGTTGGATTTCATGTTTATCTGAGGTCGGCAAATTGGTGGAAGCACCTTCTTGTTCTAGTTGTTCCAAGATGTTTTTGGCACGATGAAGGACTTGGTCAGGAATTCCCGCCATTTTGGCAACTTGGATACCATAGCTTCGATCGGCTTTACCTAGGATAATTTTTCTCAGAAACAACACATCATTCCCTTTTTCCTTCACCAGCACGGTGTAATTTTTAATTCCTTCTCTTAGGGTCTCCAACTGGGTCATTTCATGATAGTGCGTGGCAAAAAGGGTCCTGGCTCCTAGAATGCCTTTATCCAAAATGTATTCTGCCAATGCCCAGGCAATACTCAATCCATCATAGGTGCTTGTGCCCCTTCCCACTTCATCGAGCAACAATAGGCTTTGAGAAGTGGCTGTATTCAAAATTCTTGACATTTCATTCATCTCAACCATGAACGTACTGTGTCCGGCGGTGAGATCGTCAGCCGCCCCCACTCGGGTGAAAACTCGATCAACTATCCCAATGCGAGCGGAATAGGCCGGAACGAAACTCCCTATTTGTGCCATCAACACGATAAGGGCAACCTGTCGGAGATAGGTACTTTTCCCAGCCATGTTGGGTCCGGTAATCAAGAGCAGTCGATTGGTATCGAGATCAAGAGTGGTGTCATTTGGAATGAATCCATCGGCCATCGGCAATTGTTCAATAACCGGATGACGTCCCTCAATGATTTGGATGGTGCCTCCTTCATAAACTGTTGGTTGGGAGTAGCGGTTAATGGTTGCGGCTTCTGCGAGGGCTGTTATGACATCCAAGGTCGCTACATTTGAGGCCATGGACTGAATGTTGGTAGTGGCAGAAGCCACGCGAAGACGAAGGTTCGCAAACAATTGAAATTCCAAATGCTTCATTTTTTGGTCAGCGCTTGAAAGTCGACCTTCAAGGTCTTGAAGTTCAACAGTGGTAAACCGCTCGGCATTGACGAGGGTCTGTTTCCGTTGATAATCCGATGGAACTCGGGAGGCATTCGTTTTCGTCACTTCAATGTAGTAGCCAAAGACTTGATTGAATTTCACCTTCAACGTTTCAATGCCGGTTCTGCTGCGTTCTCGGGTTTCCATTTCTGTCAGAAGGCGGGTCCCTTCTTTGGAGAGGAGGCGCAGTTCATCCAATTCGGCATTCACTCCTTCTCGAAAGAGACTTCCTTCCTTGGCTGAGAGAGGGGGCTCAGGTAGGAGGGAATCCGTTATCCAAGAAGACACCTCCTGAAGCGGGTCCCATGTCTCGTACATGGTTTTTAGCATGTCAGATTGAAGAGGTTTCAGCAGTTGTTGAAGGGCAGGTAAGTTCTCCAAGGAGTGGTTGAGGTTGGCCAGGTCGCGCGGGTTGGCCACTCCCAAAACAATGCGGCTATTCAGTCGTTCCAAGTCCTTGATGGATTTCAGGTGATCGCCCACCGACATGCGAAGTCCGACATGGTTGACTAATTCTTTCACGGCTTCTTGGCGGTATTGAATGGCCGAGACTTGCGTGAGGGGCCGAACGACCCATTGCCGCAACAATCGAGCGCCCATAGGGGTTTGGGTGTAATCTAATGTGGCGAGCAACGTGGGACTGGTGCGTTGCTCGGATATTGGTTTGAGAATTTCTAAATTTCGAAGGGTGGTCTGATCCAATTGCATTTCATGTTCTAAGAGTCGAATCCATGGCCGGCGCAAGTGAGTATGCGCCAGAGTTGGCTGCGTCTCGGTTAAGTAGTGCAATAGTCCCCCACCAGCTTGGATTCCGACTTTCAACCCAGATAAATTGAGGGCGTCAAAATGGTCTGCCCCAAAGGTGGTCGTAAGGATTGTCTTGCTGGATTCTAGGTCAAAGGTGCTTGCATCACGAGGGACCAAACGGGAAATGGACAAGGGTTTCAAAATCGGGAGAATTTCGTTCTGGAGCGAACAAGGAATAATCACTTCCCTTGGCTCGATGCGGATAAGTTCGTCGACCAGATTGTGGGGAGATTCCTGGAGCGGCGATTCGGAGATCCAAAATTCCCCAGTCGACAGATCAAGGGTGGCGAGCCCAAATCGCCTGACCTGTGAGTGATTTTCAGGGCTGAACTCTTGAGAGTACAGCACAGCGGAAAGGAAGTTGGCTTCTTGAGCCGGAAGCAGTTCCTGATCAAACAAGGTGCCGGGGGTATAGACTCTGACGACCTCCCGACGAACTAAACCTTTTGCCAATTTCGGGTCTTCAACCTGTTCGCATAGGGCCACAATTTTCCCAGCTTTGAGGAGTTTGGCAATATAACCAGTCGAGGTATGATGAGGGACGCCGCATAGCGGAATGGCCGTGCCTTTGACTTTTCCTCGTGCGGTTAGGACGATGCCTAAGAGTTTGGAGGCTTCTTCCGCGTCCTCAAAAAACATTTCATAAAAATCCCCAACCCTGAAAAACACAATGGCCTCAGGATGTTGCGCCTTAATCATTTGATATTGGCGCATGAGAGGAGAGAGGTCTTGGTCGTCCATAGCAAAATTAGAGCAAATCTGATTGCCTTGTCGGTGTTTCTTTCCTAAGCTTTGGAGTGGATGTGAATGAATAAAAGTGGAGGCCTGTTATTCCTTGGGATGGAAATGGGCAGAATTACTGGTAAACGGTTCAATTTTTTTGCATCTCCAGTTGTAAGACCTCCAAGATATGTTTATTTCTGGCACCAGTTCCTTGTAACTGTAGAAGTCGAATGTCTTCCGTGTCCCCATGCGCTAATTGAATGGTCAGGTGGTCGGGCGGGAGAGAGGGGAAAAAACGATCGGCCCATTCAATAATGACAATATTCTGCTGGGTAAAATACTCATGTAGGCCCAATGAGAGAGTGTCCACCTGTCCTTCTAGCCGGTACAAGTCGGCATGAATGACTGGAATTCTTCCCTTATAGGCTTGAATAAGGGTAAATGTGGGACTGGTTACCTGTTCTGGTGGGATCCCCACCCCGAGAGCAATGCCGCGGGTTAAGACGGTTTTTCCTGTGCCTAAATCTCCTATTAAGGCCAGAACGTCTCCACCTTCCAATAGTGTCCCTAGCCGTTCGCCAAATTGCAGGGTCTTTAAGACCGAATCCAAACGCAAATGAAGGCATTCAGTACTGGAAGTCTCGGGCATGTTAGAAGAGGTATTCAGGATTCCTTATTCCTTTCGACTCGTTGACTAGGCAACAGTTTGGGTAAGGGCATGGGGAATGGCAGTAAAAAGGTCACGAGCAATCAAGGCATGCAGACCCATGTTCGATGCAGCTAAATCCCCCGCCAGGCCATGTAAGTACACCCCAACCCTGGCTGCGTCCCAAGCTGTCAATCCTTGAGCCAATAGGCCAACAATCATTCCCGTCAGCACATCTCCCATTCCTGCTGAGGCCATTCCTGGGTTTCCGGTCGGGCAAATCGCTACTTGGCCGTGTGGTTCGGCGATGACGGTCCTGGCTCCCTTAAGTACCAAGACGACGTGATGCTTTGTAGCGAATGTTCTAGCCACCCCGATGCGATCCGCCTGGATGGTCTGAGTCGACGATGTGGCCAACAATCTAGCCATTTCACCCGGATGGGGCGTCAAAATTGGCGGCATTTTCATCGACGCAAGGACTTTGAGATGTGGAGCTAAATTATTCAAGGCATCGGCGTCCAGGACACACGGGGCATTCAATTGGGGTAAAAGTGTGCGCAAGAGTTCCGAGGTTGATGAAGAAACTCCCAGGCCCGGTCCGAATGCCAGAGCAGATTTGTGTTTGATAAATGAGGATAGAGCGCCCAAGGCCTCCATTCCTAGCTGGTGTTCCGGGGTCTCGGGCATGGATGCTGTCATGACTTCAAGCAGTTTTGATTCTAAAATGGGTGCTGCACTCTGAGGGGTAGCGACCGTAACCAAGCCGGCCCCCGTCTTGAGAGCTCCTAACCCAGCCAGGGCTGCCGCACCACTTTTCCCGGGTGACCCAGCCACAATCCCTGCATGTCCGAACGTACCCTTGTGTGCGGAGGAAGGCCGTGGCGGAATTAGAGGTTTAACCAAATCTTTCGATAATAAGTGGGTGGGAGGGGCCAATTCAGGGATATATTCTGGAGGGATCCCAATATCAACCATTTTGATAGGGCCAGTCTGATCAACGGCTGACCCCACATACAGCCCAATCTTCGGGTATCCCAAGGTTACGGTCAGATCAGCCCGCACGGCAGTTCCCAGTATGGCTCCGGTTTGCCCATCCAATCCTGAGGGAATGTCAACGGACAGGGTAAAGGCTGTGGAGGCATTGATCGTCTCAATGGCTGTGGTATAGGGAGCACGGATGCGAGACGAAAGTCCGGTACCCAGAAGAGCATCGATAAGAATATGAGCCTTTTGCATTAAGGCTCGCAAGGTTTTCTCGGGTGGTTGAATGAGGACCAGAGCGGTTCCTGCCTTTTTTGGCAGGCGCCGATACATGGCTTTCGCGTCATGGCTGAGTTCTTTGTATGGAGTCATTAAGATCACGTGTACATGGGCTCCTTTGCTCTTTAAGAGCCGAGCCACAACCAATCCATCACCACCATTATTCCCTTTGCCACAGAAAATCACGACCTTTTTCCCCTTTGGCGTTCCGTAGGCCTGGAGGAGATGAGTCACCACTCCGGCTCCCGCTCGTTCCATCAAGGTGGTCCCAGGTATCTTGGCTTCATGGATCGTTCGCTGATCAAGAATTTGCATCTGTTCTGGAGTCACTAACCACATAACGATATTCCAAGAGTAGACGGCGTGTTGGGCTCAATTATCCACAATAAACGAGCGATTCGTGGCACTTAGTGAGGATGGATTTCAAAAATGAAGATTTCCAGTCTGAGAATTAAATCTCTTGGAAGGATTGGCCTATGTTGTTTCCGGCCCTCACTTGTCTCACTTCCCCGATATCAAGAGGTCTTTCATTTCTTGTACCGCGCGATCGAGCCCCACAAAGATGGCCCGGGCCATAATGCTGTGGCCGATGTTGAATTCCTCGATTTCGGCGATACTCGTCAACCGTTTGGTGTTGTGGTAATTGAGCCCATGTCCGGCACTGACTCGCAGCCCCAATTTCGCAGCGAGTTTGGCGCCTTGAACAAGGGCGTCGAATTCGGTATCGGCCTCTTTCTGGCGTCGAGTGTTGGCATAGCGCCCAGTATGAAGTTCCACAAAATCGGCTTGGACTTTATGGGCAGCCCGAATTTGATTGGCATCTGGATCAATAAAAAGGCTGACGGGAATCCCCCCTTCATGAAGAAGATTGACCATGGCCTGGATACGGTCCCGATGTTCGGCAACATTCAACCCACCTTCTGTGGTGAGTTCTTGCCGGCGTTCAGGGACTAAGGTGGCAAGGTCGGGCTTAACGTGTAGGGCCACTTTGGCCACTGAATCCTCGGCGGCCATTTCTAAATTGAGTTGGGTATGGACGGTTTCGCGCAAAATAGTCAGGTCTCGATCTTGTATATGTCGCCGGTCTTCCCGGAGATGAACCACAATGCCCTCCGCGCCAGCTAGTTGAACGAGCGAAGCCGCCATAATGGGATCCGGTTCATGCCCGCCACGAGCTTGTCTAAGGGTAGCCACATGATCAACGTTGACGCCTAGTCGTGCCATTGAACTTCCTTTGTGAATGAGGGAAGACAAATATTTCGGAGTTCATTATGGCAAATGGGAAAATCGCCTGCAATCTATTGCACGCTCAGTGTGGTGCTGGGGGGCGGCTGTTGGAGGGTACGTGGTCTAGGTGGAAATATCGGGTGTGATGAAATTGACTGGTCTCCTCCCCTCCTCTAGAATAAAAACTCAATTAAATCGTATGATTTTTCTATTTTTGCGCGTCCCCATTATTCAAGGACCTTTCTTCATTTTTTGTTGAACATGGAACCTTTTTACCGACTTCAACGATTGCCGGGATATGTCTTCACTCAAGTCCAAAATTTGAAACTGCAGGCTCGAAAGCGAGGGGAAGATATTATTGATTTAGGTATGGGCAATCCCGATCAACCCACCCCACCGCACATCGTCGAGAAGTTAATTGAAGCGGCGCAGAATGGACGGAACCATCGTTACTCGGCCTCACGGGGCATTACCAAATTACGTCATGCGATTTGCGGGTGGTATCAACGAAAGTATGACGTGAGTTTGGATCCGGAGACAGAAGCTATTGTGACGCTGGGTGTGAAGGAAGGATTAGCGCATTTAGCGCTCGCTCTCGTGGGCCCCGGTGATGTGGTCTTGGCCCCAACCCCGACCTATCCGATTCATATGTACAGTGTGATTATTGCGGGTGGTGAAATACGTGGGGTGGAATTAAGTCCTGACACCGATTTTTTTGAAAATCTGACACGGGTTTTTCGGCAAACCCAACCGCCTCCTAAAGCCTTGGTTATCAGCTTTCCCCACAATCCAACTACTCGGGTAGTGGACCTGGAATTTTTTAAAAAGGTCGTGGATTTTGCGTTGGAACACCAAGTGTGGGTTATCCATGATTTGGCCTATTCAGATTTAGTGTTTGATGGATACCGAGCTCCTAGCTTGCTGCAAATCCCAGAGGCCAAACAGATCGGGGTGGAATTTTTCTCTCTTTCAAAAAGTTATAATATGCCTGGCTGGCGGGTCGGTTTTTGTGTGGGCAATCAAGAACTCATTGGCGCCTTGACCAAAGTCAAAAGTTACCTGGACTATGGGATGTTTCAACCTATTCAAATTGCGAGCATTATTGCCTTGAACGGGCCGCAGGATTGCGTGAAAGAGATTGTGGGGCGGTATGAACGGCGGCGGAATGCGTTAGTTCGTGGTTTAAATCGCATTGGGTGGGCGATCGACTATCCCCGCGCTACGATGTTTGCCTGGGCCAAAATTCCTGAACCTTATCGAGGAATGGGGTCTTTAGAGTTTTCAAAATTGCTGCTGAGAGAGGCCAAAGTTGCCGTGTCTCCGGGCATAGGATTTGGCGAAGGGGGCAATGATTATGTTCGCTTCGCGCTGGTCGAAAATGAACACCGAATTTTCCAGGCCGTTCGGGGCATACGTCAAGCCTTGAAATTAGGCGGGGTTCTATGATGGGAAGAGTGATCCAGGTTGGACTCATTGGATTTGGCACGGTTGGAAGTGGAGTGGTGAAGATTCTTCAAGGGAATGCCAATCTCATTACTGAGCGTGTTGGCGTCCCTGTGTCCCTTGCTCGAATTGCTGATTTGGATGTGACCACGGATCGTGGGGTGAACGTCCCGTCGGGGATATTGACGACCAATGTTCGGGATATTTTAGACGATCCTAACATTGATATCGTGGTGGAATTAATTGGCGGGCATGAGCCGGCGAAACGATTTATCCTTCAAGCCCTGGCTGGGAAGAAAAGTGTGGTGACGGCCAATAAGGCCTTGTTGGCCGATCATGGGGAAGAAGTGTTTGAGGCGGCTTTCAAGGCCCAAGTCGATCTGGGGTTTGAGGCAAGTGTAGGGGGAGGGATTCCCATTATCCGAGCCCTGACTGAAGGGTTAGCTGGCAATCGCGTTGTCTCGATTTTGGGTATTATGAATGGAACGTCCAATTACATTTTGACTCGGATGTCCCAGGAGGATAGAGGATTTTCGGAGATATTGCGGGAAGCCACCCGAGAGGGCTATGCCGAAACTGATCCTTCCTTGGATATCGATGGCATTGATGCGGCGCACAAATTGGTTATCATGGTGAATTTAGCCTATGGGACTCCAGTGGCCATGAATGACATCTTTACTGAAGGGATATCACAGATTTCCACGGTTGATATGACCTTTGCCCGGGAAATGGGTTTTACGATTAAGCTGTTAGGCATTGCCAAACTCCAAGAACACACGATTGAAGCCCGTGTGCATCCGACATTGGTTCCTACAGACTCTCCCATGGCCCAAGTCCATGGGGTGTATAATGCGATTCATTTGGTTGGTGATGCTGTGGGGGACATTGTGCTATATGGCCAAGGCGCCGGTTCTCTTCCAACCGCCAGTGCGGTAGTTGGAGATATTATCGATTTGGCTCGGAATCGAATGAACGGGGTGCTCCTCCGAGTGCCTGCGACGTCTTTTCAATGGGAATCACGCAAGCCTATCCCCATTAAACCTATGGCGGATATTGAGTGTATGTATTATTTGCGATGTATGGTAAAAGATCAACCAGGAGTACTCTCTCAAATATCGGGAATTCTGGGTGAGCATGGGATCAGTATTTCATCAGTTCTCCAAAAAGGGCGAATGAAAGGACAGGCGGTTCCCTTGGTGATCTTGACCCATCGGTCCTTGGAGCGAGCCGTGCAATCAGCGCTTCAAGAAATCAATGCGCTTCCTATGGTTTCGGAGCCGACGACGTTACTGCGGATGGAAGGAGTGGAATAACCCCTGAAGCGACAATGCTTTAGAAGGTGTAGGGACTATCTATGACATCTTGGCGTGGAATTATCGAGGGGTATCGGAAGTTTCTTCCCGTGGGGGATCAGACTCCCATTGTGTCATTGCAAGAAGGAAACACGCCATTGATCCAGGCGAAACGCTTGGCGAGGACGGTTTGTCCAGGATTGGATTTATATTTAAAGATAGAAGGGGCGAATCCTACAGGATCTTTTAAAGATCGAGGTATGACTCTTGCCGTTTCTAAAGCCCTGGAACAAAAGGCTAAAGGATTGATGTGTGCCTCAACTGGCAATACGTCTGCATCTGCAGCCGCCTATGCAGCCAAATCTGGGTTGCCCGCCTATGTGGTGGTCCCAGTAGGAAAAATTGCCTTGGGAAAGTTGACCCAGGCGCTCATGCATGGGGCGCGCGTTATTCAAATTGAGGGAAACTTTGATCAAGCCTTAACGATTGTCAAAGATTTATGTCAGGAAACAGAAATCGTGTTAGTCAATTCCCTTAACCCCTTTCGTCTGGAAGGTCAGAAAACCGCCGCGATGGAAGTTTGCGATCAGTTGGGATTTCCACCGGTGATTCATGCCTTACCCGTGGGGAATGCGGGGAATATTACGGCCTATTGGCGCGGGTATTCTGAATATCAGCAAGCCGGACAAACTCAAGGCGTGCCTCGAATGTTTGGTTTTCAAGCGGAAGGGGCGGCTCCCCTCGTGAGAGGACATGTGGTGGATTCCCCTCAAACTGTTGCCTCAGCCATTCGAATTGGAAATCCTGCCAGTTGGACTTATGCCCTTCAAGCAGTGGAAGAATCACATGGATGTCTGGAGATGGTCTCCGATGAGGAAATTTTAAAGGCCTATCAGATGGTGGCCTGTGAAGAAGGAGTGTTTTGTGAACCGGCTTCTGCTGCATCCATCGCCGGGGTGGACAAAATGAATCGTGCGGGTTTGTTGCCGAAAGAGGGTACCATCGTGTGTACCTTAACAGGGCATGGGTTGAAAGATCCGGATACCGCCTTATCTGTTTCGTACCGACCAGTGACCGTTCCCGCGACGCGGGAAGCCGTTGGGGCACAATTAACCATCTAATCGTTCCCTGTGACGATCAACAACATCCAGGTTTCTCTTTCATCTACTAACTCAAAATAGTGAGGGGGAAGATCGTGCAAAAAACGATCATGGTACATGTTGATGGAATACCGAGCCATCGGTTTAAGGAGTTAGGGGAGCAGACGTTACTTCATTCGGCTCAGACTCCCCACCTGGACCATTTGGCCGGACATGGGGAATTGGGGCGGTTAGGAATTCCGGGGGAATCTCGTTCTTTCACTGGAGGGATGGCGTTTTTGGCCTTGTTGGGATATGACACGAAGAAATGGTATACGGGGCCAGGGACCTTTGAGGCCAGGAATTTAGAAGTGGTGCTAGAGCGAAATGATGTGGCGTTTCTCTGTCATTTTGTGACCTTGCGTGGACAGGATGGATGGGGAGACGGGAAAAAACTGGGGCCTCACTTGGTCTTGGACGATCCTGGCGGCGCCGGTGTAGAGACCGAAGAAGCTCGTGAACTTCTGGATACCATTAATGAGCAGTTGGTGTCAGAAAATATCCAGTTTTATATGGGCCGAAAACACTGTCATCTCATGGTGTGGGCCGGGGGGCAGGGGAAAATTGTTTGCCGCAATCCTCAAGAGGTCTGTGGGCACACCCTCGAATCCTACTTGCCAACGGGGGAGGGGTCACAAATATTGCGTGAGTTGATGGAGGCGGTTCGTGTCATTCTTCAGCACCATCCTGTCAATCAAGATCGGGTGAATGCCGGTTTAAAGCCGGTGAATTGTTTGTGGCCCTGGGGGTTAGGGAAGCCAGTAGAATTGTCTTCACTCAGAGAACGGTGGTCCTTAATGGGAACCGTCGTGTCACCCGATGGCCCCTATGTCGGGATAGGATTAACTAGTGGCCTACAGGTGGACAGACTTGAGGATGTGGGGGATGGAGGATCCGTTTGGTTGCAGGAACTGGCGAGTACTGCTTCGCGGATTCTCGAAAAGCAAGATTTAATCTGTCTCCATGTACCCTTTTCCGCATGGGTATTCAACGAAGGGCAGTTCACTCCACCTTTCCGGTTAGTGGAGTATCTTCAGAATATTGATGAACACCTGATTGGAAACTTACGACAATCTTCTGCTTCTAGTGGCTCTTGCCGAATTTTTGTGGCCTGTACGCCTTCTGTGACTAAGAATGATGGTGAAGAGCCCGCGATTGCTCCCTATCTGATTTATGAGGGGCAGGAGGCGATAAAAGGAAACCCTTCAGTGGTCTTTGATGAACAGGCCGTGGCGGGTCTTCCAATTCGCAATGCCACCAAATTGCTTGAACGCTTTTTCGCCCAGAGTTAGATCGTATGGCTTGCTACGTCCAAAAATTCGGTGGCACTTCTGTGGGGAGCATGAAACGTATTCATAATGTGGCCCAGCTCATAGACAAAACGTACCGTGACGGTCATCAATTGGTGGTGGTGTTGTCTGCCATGAGTGGAGAGACCGATCGTCTCATGAAAATGGCTAGGGAATTGAGTGTTGACCCTGATGATCGAGAATTGGATGTGTTACTCTCCTCGGGGGAACGTGTCACCATTGCCTTAATGGCCATGAAGTTACAGAGTTTGGGCATCAAGGCGAGGTCCTTCACTGGGAGGCAAGTGGGCATTGTGACTGATAGTGCCCATACCAAAGCTCGAATTTCTCGAGTTGATACGGAACGGGTGAGGAGAGCCTTGGCAGAAAGGGTTGTGCCCATTGTGGCCGGGTTTCAGGGAATTAACGAAGCCTCTGATGTCACCACGTTAGGTCGGGGAGGATCGGATTTGACGGCAGTGGTGTTGGCCGCAGCGCTCAAGGCTGATGCGTGTGTGATCTATACTGATGTGGATGGAGTCTATACCGCTGATCCCAACATTGTTCCTTCTGCCCGCCGGTTGGAAAAAATATCTTATGAGGAAATGTTGGAGTTCGCGAGCTTGGGGGCCAAGGTGTTGCAGACGCGCTCCGTGGAGTTAGCGGCAAAACATCAAGTGCCGATAGAAGTCCGGTCGAGTTTCCAAGACGGGCCAGGAACACGTGTGGTAAAAGAGGATGAAGATATGGAACAGGTCTTAGTGTCTGGAATCACGGGTGATCGAAATCAAGCCAAGGTGACCGTGGTGGGGGTCCCGGATCAACCGGGCATTGCCGCCAAATTATTCGGCTCGATTGCCGAAGCTGCCATTAATGTGGATATGATCATCCAGAATGTCGGTCAAGAATCTTTGACGGATATTTCTTTCACCGTTCCGAGGGAAGATCTCACCCGAGCCATAAGTTTGGTCCGAGACCTCGCAAAGGTCGTGGGAGCCCGGACGGTTGAGGTAAATGACACGATTGCCAAAGTGTCATTGGTGGGGGTGGGGATGCGCTCGCATTCCGGAGTGGCGGCCAAGATGTTTGCCACGCTCTCACGCGATGGGATTAATATTATGATGATCAGTACCTCGGAGATTAAAATCTCGTGTGTGGTCGAGGAAAAGTATATGGAATTGGCTGTTCGAGCCTTACATCAGGAATTTGGGTTAGACGCCCCAGGGGGGCGTACCTCCAACTAAGACTGTGTGTCAAGACGGAGAAGGTCGAGAAACGCATGCCATGAATTCAGAATCGTCTTCCATTGAAATTTACGATACGACTCTTCGTGATGGGTCCCAGGCTGAAGATGTCAGTTTTTCGGTCGAGGATAAGATCCGGATCGCGGTGAAATTGGATGAACTAGGGGTTCACTTTATTGAGGGGGGATGGCCAGGGGCTAATCCTAAAGACATTGAATTTTTCCAAATTATCAAGAGTACCCCACTCCACCATGCTAAAATTGTGGCCTTTGGCTCGACCAGAAAAGCCAAAAATACGGCAAAAGACGATCCGACTCTGGAGGCCCTGCTTTCCGCCGAAACCGAGATAGTGACAATTTTTGGCAAAAGTTGGACGTTGCATGTCACCGAGGCATTAGAGACGACGTTGGACACCAATGTTGAACTGATAGAAGATTCCATTGCCTTTCTTCGTTCACGTGGGCGGCAAGTATTTTACGATGCCGAACACTTTTTTGACGGCTATAAAACCGATGCAGACTATGCTCTTAAGACGATCAAGGCTGCGGTGAAAGCTGGGGCTGAACGAATAGTGTTGTGTGATACCAATGGGGGGACCATGCCCTGGGAGATTCGAGAGATCTTCACCGCAGCTCGCCAACATTGCGCTGTACCCTTAGGAATTCATGCACATAATGATGCTGAGATGGGGGTAGCCAATTCTTTGGTCGCCGTTGAGGCAGGCGCTATTCAAGTTCAGGGTACGATTAATGGGATTGGCGAACGGTGTGGTAATGCCAACCTTTGTTCTATAATGGCCAATTTAGAACTGAAAATGGGTCGATCGGCCTTGCAGAAAGGACGGTTAGCGCACCTCAGAACGATTTCCCACTTTGTGGCCGAAATGGCCAATCTTTTGCCAAACAAACGTCAGCCCTATGTGGGTGAGGCTGCGTTTGCCCATAAGGGAGGGGTGCATATTCATGCCGTTCAAAAAAATCCTCTGACATATGAGCATGTTACTCCTGATGTGGTTGGAAACCACCGCCGGGTGTTGATTTCTGATCATAGCGGCCGCAGTGCTGTGTTGGGGAAAATGGAAACCTTTGGTTTGGATCTTCCACAGGATAATCCCAAGGTCCAGGAATTACTGGGTTCTCTCAAAACATTAGAATACGAAGGCTATCAGTTTGAGGGAGCCGAAGGGTCGTTTGAATTATTAGTTCGCAAAGCCATGGGGACCCATACGCCCTCCTTTGAACTTTTGGGTTGCCGCATAATTGTCGAGAAGCGAAAAATCGACGAGGACCCTATTTCGGAAGCTACCATTATGGTCAAAGTTGGTGAGGTCGTGGAACATACCGCGGCAGTGGGGGATGGGCCGGTCAATGCTCTAGATCATGCCCTGCGGAAAGCCTTGGAACATTTCTATCCACAATTACGGGAAGTCAAGCTTCTGGACTATAAGGTGCGCGTCTTAACCGGACGGCATGGGACTGGATCCCGAGTACGGGTATTAATTGAGTCGGGAGACCAGAAAGAAAAGTGGGGCACTGTCGGGGTGTCGGAAAATATCATTGAAGCCAGCTGGCAGGCTTTGGCCGATAGTATCGAATATAAACTCATGCGAGAGAAGCTAGAAGCGAGATAGGGCTTCAATGAAGACAGCTGCCTGCAGAAATCCATGCAGAGGGCTGTTCTTGACATTATTTGTGATGGTCGTTACCTTTTGCCATCAACTGGGGCCAGGAGAAGAAACGGACATTCCGTTTCCACTCTTTTCAAAACCATTTGTGAGGGGGTACTGATTATGCGAAAGGCGGACATCGCCGAAACCATTACTGAGACAGCAGGGATTCAGAAGGCCGAATCCATGGAAATGGTGGAAAAGGTATTGGATATCATTAAGGCCATGCTGCAGCAAGGGGAAGTCGTCAAAATAGCGGGGTTTGGAAATTTTGTCGTTCGAAACAAAGGGGAACGAAAAGGTAGAAATCCTCGAACAGGAGAGGAAATTGCGATTACCCCTCGTCGAGTGGTGACCTTCCGGCCTAGCCAACTTTTTAAGAAATATGTCAATACCTGACAATTCATGGCGCAACGGGGTATTGCAAAGTGGACCATGCTCAATATTTAGGGGTCATGGACAGCCATACCCGCCAACGGTAAGGGGACATTCCGCAAGATCTGCTGTCTCACCTCCCCAACCCAGGGGCGCTAAAGCGCACCTTTCCTCGTGTAAGGCCGGAGTATGGCTTTTTGCGTTCCGCAGATAGGCCTAGAACACTGGTAGCACAGGAAATTGATAGGGGAATCTGGGTACAACCCATGGCCTCGTAAGCCACTGTCGAATTTTTTCCGTGTTCGGTAAGAAACACCTTGGGGTGAAAAGGTATGGGGGCAGGGACGAAATACGGGGAAAAGGAATTTTATAAGATTGGGGAAGTCGCCTCGTTAACAAAACTTCCCGCATATGTTCTACGGTTTTGGGAATCCGAATTCATTTTCTTGAAACCGAAGAAAAGTCAGGGTAAACACCGGGTCTATTCCAAATCTGATATTGAAACGGTTTTTGAAATTAAACGCATGCTCTATGAGGAAGGCTATACCCTTGCGGGGCTCAAACGGTATTGGTACCGGAAAAAACGTGGAGGACAAGTGGTTCAGGTACACAAAGACCGAGTGGGAAAAGCCAAGGCCGAATTGAAAGGTATTTTGAAAATATTAGATCGGGAGCTGGTGTAGGGTGGTGGTCTCAAGCGGATAGTTTAATATTTTTTTAGCAATTTACGGAATTTAAAGAGCATATTGCGAGAAAAAGAGTGTGGCGTATACGCATTAAAAATAACGAGTAGGAAGAAAATTGGCGGGGCGTAGCGCAGCCCGGTAGCGCACTCGCTTGGGGTGCGAGAGGTCGGCCGTTCAAATCGGCTCGCCCCGACCACTTTTTCTCCTTGATCCCTCTTTTTTTTTCTTTCGTTCTGTTGCGTGCCTATCACGCTAAACAGCTAGGCCTGTAAGTCCTCTTCTTCAGCTAGCTCTTCGCCTTCGGGCATGCCATAGGCTACATATTTCGCATAGGAGAGGTAGATTTGACTACTATCTCTCATAGCTTTAGAGCCCGCCTTCATCCGTACAAACTTATTTTTGTCTCCTTCCTCCAAACTTTTTTGTAATTCGTTTACATATTGCTCCAACAGCATGGAATAACGCTGCATGGCCTGCTCTATTTCCACGTACGATTGCATGATTTCTTCTTGCATTGATAATCCTCCCCCAATTAGGTATTTCCCACATTACAAAAGCCCGTGGTTCTGGTCAACTGTTCTGAAAAAGAGTTTTGTTTAATACACTGGGACGGAGAAGAGGAGGCACCGGGTATACTTTTTAGGTGGTCGTTTGACCGGTTTTTCGAGTATTCAGTAGAATGCCACCTCTCTCAGTTGGAGAGGTGGGGGTCTGGGTCTCTACTATTTATAAAAGACTGTTGAATTATGCGAAATTCCCTCAACTGAGATCTTCAATGGAGAATTCTCTCATGCTGTATATAGCCACAGGGAATGTTCAAAAAGAGCCGGAGGCTCACCCACCCAATCCAGACGAGTCTTTTAACTGGCAAGGCTGCGCTCTGTTGGCCGCGTGAGGAAAAATGCAACTGTTGTGGCGTGCGGAGAATGCACAAGAGTAGGTGAATAAGAGAAAGGCCCAGAACGCAACTGTTGAACATTTTCAATATTTCCTTGTAAGAGAGCAATTTGGTGCCCTCATCCAGTCCATTCATGAGCCTCTCCCCACCTCCATGGATCTCCGT
>JAZFZJ010000129.1:0-6162 GCA_036443915.1 Nitrospirales bacterium | reverse complement strand
TTTCCTCTTCCAACCTCCCCTCATTTTTCTTATCTGGGGACGACCCTATAGGATCTTCAACGACATCTGAATGGGCCTCTTCGGAAGCAGGAAGGGATTCCAGAATCGATTGATGGGTGGATTCTAGGACAGGTTCCTCTGACGTGGGCTCATCATAGCTCTCCCCACCTTGTTCCCCTTCCTGAAGGTCAGATAGAGGGGCTTCAACCGCATCTGAAGGAACATCCACAGACTTACCGCCCTGTTTTTCTCCAATAAGGGTTGGCTCCTCTGAGACTGCCAACTCTTCGTCCCCCAGCGGAAGATCCTTCTCCGTCAATACTTTCTCTCGGGCCTGTTCGAGATCCTCAGGCAGATCCTGTTCTGGGAGAACCGGAGGAAGCACCTCGCCCACGTAGGCCAAAGCCTCCAAAATCCCATGCACCCGGCGAGAAACAATTTTGGTTCGAGGGCCATCACCCTGATCCTTCATTAATTTGGCTTGAATTTCATATAAATATGATCCATTCGCCACGAATTGGTCGTGTTGATCTTTCCCATCCCACGTTAGCTCAACAGGAAACGTTGGAATATGTCCCTTCAACTCCTCCTCGCCTAACAACAGCCGATTGGTCACAAAACTCATCGAGCGACGGGTAGGGGAGGTGATTAAGGTTGACACCTCCAGCACAGCCGCCCCTTTTAGAGATGAGGGCAATTGCACCACCATAGAAATGGTCAGCGGGCTTTGTCCGATCACAAATGGGTCCGGTGCAGTCACCACATTCAGGATTTTGACGGGGGAGAAGACCGCTCGTCGCTTTTTTTTGCCCTCCCCCACTAACGGCAAAGAAAAGATCAGGACCACGATGACCCAACTGAAAAGCCCTAGCCATCGTATACCAAATACCCCATCCCTCATAGAGGTCCTCCTTCAATACACTCCGGCAACATTTGGCTTCATCCCGATTCCACTAAAAATTCGTAGGCACATGAACTTATTGCTTTCGGGTTGTCAATTAGGATCGCTCCGGCTTCTTTATCGTTCCCTTAATCCCTCAGGAACACGAGGAACAAATGATATTCATATTCCAAAAAGACCCGGCTGTTCTTCTCAAAAGCTGATCCACAAACGTATTCTTCGACCCCCCGGTCTCCCTGTCCCTTCCCATATAGAGCAGGAACGATTACTGGTGAGGACAATAGCATGTCTCCCACCAGTTTCCCTATAGGGTCTAGTGAAAGTTAAAACACTTGTAGGGGCGGTTCAGGGAATAATACTCACCAGCAGCATCGCCGAGGTTTGAGCACCTCGGGATTCCGCAGACAATGAATTGATCTG
Source organism: Nitrospirales bacterium (assembly GCA_036443915.1). Lineage (GTDB taxonomy): Bacteria > Nitrospirota > Nitrospiria > Nitrospirales > UBA8639 > Nitrospira_E. Next base: position 4,841 of record JAZFZJ010000129.1, on the reverse strand, counting down.
CTGGTTATGAACGATTTTGAGGCTGAGGGTTTGCCGGCTATGGGCCAGGTTAAAAAAATCGTGCAAATCTTTTTGCACCAAGAAGGTCAAATCGTAGGATTGAGGATTGGCGGCAGTGTTGGAAGTTTGATTGAGAATGTATTGGCCGAGCATTGAGACACGCAGTGAATCATCAGATGCATTATACGAATATCCCAACTTAGCCGAGAGGGTGTCCGTCTTCATGGCGTCGAAACGATCCAAATCTCGTTTAAATTCGAAACCTGGCGTAAAAGTCAGAGTGGGGGTAGCAAAAATTTTTGTACCAAGATTGGCAAAGAACCGATCCTTTGCTAGGGTTCCCTCTGCATTTTCTCGCCGGGTGAACCCCCATCGGGGAGTAAAATCTATAGGGTCCGAAAGATGAAAGGTTCCGTCCACCGTTGAGCCAAATTCTTGTTCCTTCCGGCTCTCTCCAAAATTGTGTTCAGAGGTCTTATAGTGTGATGACCACGCCCCACTTCCAAGAGTATGCTGGATGGACAATTTCGCGAGAGCCGATTCGGTACTGATTGCATCGGTCAGACTTCCCCCTGGACGGATAAAAATATCTTTTTGTTCCCGGCTATACGTGAGGGCCAGGCTAGGCCAATCTGGCAGCTTCCAATTCAGCGAAAATTTTTGCTGTGTCGCAATTGTTTGGGAACGGGTCGAGTCTTTTTCCACATTATTGCCAAAGCGACTAAACTCCATTTTAGGTGTGACATGGGGAAGTTTCCATTCCCACACGAATTTTCCGCCTACCTGATCGGTTCCCGTTAAGGACGGAGCCTTTCCCACTTCTTGCCCGGAATATCCATATTCTGCTCGATATTTCATTTTGGCCAGGTCTCCCTTTAGGACGAACAGGGCACCCATTCGATTAGTTAAGGGTGTAGCTTTGTTGGAATCCAAAAAGGGATCCCGATACGCCATTTTGACCCCAGCGGTAAGGGCTTCATTAAACAGGGGGGTATCATAGGTAGCTTGTAAAAGGCGACTGCCCCCTTGCTTATTGATCAGGGAAGGAATATCTCGAACCTGTTGAAGATTAAAGGTTTCGCGCTTCAGGACAAAATTGAAGCGGGCAAAAGAAGGCCCCTTTGGTGGTTCAGCACATTGAGTGGTTCGGGGAAGAGAGGAGAAAGAATTTCCCAATGGAGAATGGCTGGAACGGTGACACAGGCCAGAATTGGACATGCCCCGCAACCCCAGCCGCTCTGCAAGCGGAAGCGCATCTTGAGAAAATGCCGGGCCGACCAAACCTGGGAGAAAAAAGACTCCCATACACAACCAAAGAACGGTCCGCACCATGACCAGTCCTTTCATTTGTTAATATATCATATTGATCCTCTCTTGTTCTTATCGGTAAGCAACTCAGATGCCGTAGGGCAAAAGGAGAAAAAATTGCCTACTGATTTTTGAATCCTGGGTGGGGTCATTCAAAACAAGTTGTTCTTATTACAGAAATGCCAGGATGACGAAAACACTGGGTACGGTATAATTTTCCTATGTAGTGAAGGCAAAAAAAGACCTGCGGGATTAGGGACACAGATTCCCTGTGTATTTACAACCACATGGCCTTTTTCTCTCTTGATGAGGAAGTTCCGAAGACAGAAATGAGTAGGAGAAGAGAAAATAAAAAATTCCTTTTTACTTTCGGTCATACTTGTTCAAGAACCATTAAGAAAACCCTTTAACTTCTTAAAGCAGCCACAATAAATGATTGTAAGACTCTGTAAAGTCAGGCCCTCTCAACTCCAACGCCAACGGGCTGACCCTCTGTCCATTGATGGGCCTGTTGAAAAAGCGTGCCCTCGCGAAGGCGCAGGGTCCGCCAGCGGGGTTCCCTGCCCGTTGTCGTGCTCACGAACTCCGTGTACGCTCCGTTTCGCCACATAACGGGGACGCCCTACGGGACGTACCAAGCAATTCGCGCCCTTCGGGACGCGGTAAGCCATACTGGGGCCTTGCCCGTGGAATGGCACGGGTTGGGCGGGAGTGAGAAAGTGGGCCTTTTTGAACAGCCCTCTTTCCTCTTGACACTTTCGGGTGTTTGGCAGGAGTCACCATTTTGAAAAAATTTTGAATTATTCAATAGCCCATTGATGAATCACACCAGGGGGAAAGCCTCAAGGACGTTTTTAGGAGGGGAAGAAAGAGATTATATCTTGCGTAACGGTCTCATGATTTTCGAGACTACAGCAGGAGGGCAGAATAAAGAAAAACCAACAGCATAATAATTATATGGTGCAGATACACACCATAACTGGAGGGAAATAGCATGCGTAAGTTATTGGGGTTGATAAGTCTAGGATGTGCAGTGCTGATGATTGGAGCGTTAACGGCCATGCCTCAACGGAATCTTGCGACGGCTGGTAGTCAATATGCGAAGGCCACATTTGCTGGAGGATGTTTTTGGTGTATGGAGGAGGCTTATGAAAAAGTGGACGGGGTCGTAACCGTCATCTCAGGATATATCGGAGGTCAGGTGGATCATCCGAATTATGAACAGGTTTCTGCCGGTGGCACCGGTCATGCGGAAGCTGTCGAAGTGGCCTACGATCCCAGCAAGGTGACGTATCAACAGCTTTTGGAAGTCTTTTGGCGAAATGTAGATCCTACGATACTCAATGCACAATTTTGTGATCACGGAAACCAATATCGCACGGCCATTTTTTATCACGACGAGATGCAAAAGCAGCTGATTAATGAATCGCAAAAAACTGTGGAAGGCTCCAAAACATTTCCCGAACCTATCGTGACCGAAATTAGTCCAGCCTCCATGTTTTATCCGGCCGAAGAGTATCACCAAGATTTCTATACCAAGAATCCTATCCGCTACAAATTCTACAAATGGAATTGTGGCCGCGCTCAGCGACTAGAACAATTGTGGGGCGAATCATAAACCGAAATCTCAGATTCAACAGATGAGATCAATCTTCCCATCCACTCATCCTCGAACCATGGCCGCTTAAACCTCAAATACAAAGAACTCTACTGAGAGAGATAGTCCACCATTTTCTCCAAGGCTAACGCGGTGATACTCCTCCCATAGTCCTTGGGACTTTACACCTTTCCAATCCCCAAAAATGATTTCTTCTCTTTGATCGGTTCGCTGTTAAGTCGTCATCTTAACCCCCTTTTCTCTGGTCAGAAAACTTCTCTCCACTTGTGGCAGCCAATGCCCAAAATTCGTCAAACTCACAGTCACCACGATCGCCATCCCACAGATACCTAAATTTGGTCTAGCCTGTTTAAAGTACACAGCCAGAAAAATGCGAGAAGATCCAAGAACATGAATGCAATAACCAGAAGAAGGGTTTGGATGAACCATGTCCAAGGTCGGCATCCAAACAGGGTCACATATCAAATTGTAGAGGAAATTTTGCTAAAATCGGCCCTATGGCTAAGAACAGGCACGTTGCTCTAAAGGCCAAAGGATCTAGCTTGAGTGTGATTCTGCTTGGTTTATGGCTATTTGGCTGTCAAATGGATGAGGTTCGGCCAACTTTGCATGGTGAATGCGGTATCCTCAGTTCCAAGGTGGATTGGTCTTCACGAATTACAGTGTTGAACATGTTGAGTTTGGCCTTTATGCAGGGATGTGATGAGGCCGTGCTTGACTATGCTGGAAAAGCCCAAGAAGACTTTCGCTATAAATCGTTTTCCCTTTCGCGGGAAACCGCCAGTGTGTTTTTGTTCGATGGGGCGCTGACGGAGTATGTCCTGGAGAGTTACGAGCGGGCGTATCTGAGCGTGCTGCTCGCAGCCAGTTATCTCCGGACGGGTCAGCCTGAGGAAGCCAAGGTGGAGTTACGCCGTTTGGATCACGAACTCTTTGCGCCGCTCTATAACTTTGGAGAAGACCCGGTAAATCTTGTGCTTTCGGCCGTCTTGTGGGAAGCGTTAGGCGAACCCAATGATGCCCGAACCGATTGGTTTCGAATCGCTGAACCCACCAGTTCTTCACTGATGTATGTTGATCCCGTTCTTCAAGCCTTTGCCAGGGAACAGGTGGCTCGATTGGATCAAGGGACTCCTGTCATGCCTTCCTGGCAGATGCATGGGTTGGGACGATTCCCTGTCGTGGATTGGGAATTTAAGTTGTTTGGAACCCCTAACGGATACTTTTTGATCACACCTCATCCCCGGTTCCAACCCGTGTGTGTGTCTGAAACCGGCATCCGGGTGCCCACCGATCGATGGTTCGCCAAGATCGCGAACCGCCACAATCATGCCTACCACCCCTTGTTGCACGTGCAAAGTTGGGTTCGCCTGCCCATCGGCGTGGTGTACGCCTTAGTTCCATTTTCTTTGGGAGCCGGGATGGCCGTGGGTGGGTGCGTGGGAGCAGCCTCCCTTGGGGGAGAAGGAAGTGGGGATCTGTGTGAGATGTCTATTCGAGGGGGCATGGAACTCATGCAGATGGCCCCGACGGTGTTCACCAATACCGTCAGGCCTGACTTGCGGCATTGGGAACTCCTGCCCGCCGCTTTTGTATTAACGCGAGCATCAGACCTGGAGTCTGAATCCTGTTCCACCAATCAAACTCGCTTGCATCAACTGGTTTCATCACCCTCTGCCAGACTTCCCCCTTGAACTATAAGGACTCATCCCTCTATTTCACTTATCCTAAGGCTTTAATTTCCTTCATTCAATTGGCCAATTCAACTATTTCTAATGAACTGATTTTGCGCAGCGGAAGCCAATGTTGGCTGATCGGTCTTTGGGAAAGGCGCCTCCGCGAGTGGCGGTGCGAAGCATCATCGGCAGGCTTTTCCACGATCCTCCCCGAACCACTTTATAACGTCCCGATTTGG
>JAZFZJ010000128.1:0-2088 GCA_036443915.1 Nitrospirales bacterium | reverse complement strand
CCCACCTCCAGAAGGTCAATCCAAGTTCAATGCAAAGCATCATGGACCTCATGGGGCTCAAACATCTTGGGCCACCCATTCGAGTGATACTTGCGCCAAATGGATCACCCGCAGCACAGCAAGCACCAGAATGGGCATCGGGCTACGCGCTGAGCCACACCTCCACTATTGTGCTCCTTACTGACCGAGTGTTGAATTACCCCAATGCTTCCCTTAACGATGTCTTCTTGCATGAGGTCGGACATATCCTGGCCCACCGGGCCGCGGGCGATCAGCCGCTGCCTCGATGGTTTGATGAAGGATTGGCCATGATGGCCGCCCGAACGTGGGATTTGGAAGATCGAGCCAGATTAGTATGGGCCATGGTCTCAAACACACAAGTCTCACTCGATGAACTGAATAGCCTCTTTATCAAAGACGCGGCCTCCGCTCGACGTGCCTATGTTCTGGCCTATGCCTTTACGTTAGATCTCTTGGAACACACACGCCAGGATTTACCCAAACATATTCTGGCCAAGGTCAAACAAGGCCTACCTTTTCCTGAAGCCTTCGCTCAAACAGCTTTCATGACACTTACACAAGCGGAAGAATACTTTTGGAGTCGACAGACGCTCTGGAATCGCTGGGTCCCGATGGCCACCAGTTCCGCAATGCTGTGGCTCGTCATCACACTCCTGGCTTTTTGGGCATTCACAAGACAGCGAAGACGAACCGCGGCCATTAAGAAACAATGGAGAGAAGATGAATGGGATCTATGATGGGTGGTATTCATGCGATCAAATCCGAAATCCTCGCCAATCGGATTGTGGTTGAAAGGGTATAGTATTGTGACGTTCAACTAAGCTATCTGATGAAATTGGGAACAACGATCAAACGATCCCCTCTTGTTCGAAACAGGCTGAAAATTAGTGCCAAGCGGAACGAACATATAGGTTTATCCAGAAAATCCCGCACCTATACCCCAGGAAAAAATGTTTTATAATTCATTGGCTTGAAGGGCAGTTCCCACGTACCAGTCTCGGTTTCGTGGCGAGAATAATGGGCCTTTTTCCCGTTGTATTGTTGCGCACACTCATAGATTTCCTTACAGTTGAGACTTGGGAAACAGCCACATGACTAACACTAACATGAGAGGTGAGCCATGAAACCTTTACATGTATTAGCCATCATGAGCCTCGTGTTGGTCGGAACAGTCCCTACAGGGGCCGAACCCTATTCTGCTTCCTGTGAAACCGCGCTCGAAAAAGTCTCCAAATCCCGGAAAGCGCTCATCCCGTTTAGACGTACTATGGAGCTGGCCAGAGCCAGAGAATACGGGGCCTATGGGGAACTGACCGTCTGCACCGGAGGTGGCCTCTATAGTGTCAATAGAGCTCTACGATGTAACGAGGCTCAATGGCAGGCCCCGGAACGAACCAAAGAGGCGATTGCTGCTGAGGACCAATACCGTCAAGGTCGCAAACAATTTGAGGAACTATTTGAACAGGCTTGGCAGGTTTGTTTCCTTGAACCCTAATTCTGGATTATTGGGCTAAGTCGTTCCCAGCGCAATGGACACTCTTTAAAAAAACCTGCGCGCGATGGATTCTGTTTCGTGTTAGCAATCCTTCGCTACTATTGGCCCCTATAGAAAATCGAAATGGAAAAATTCTTATCCGGCTTGTTCATGCTTCTCTGTTCAGTATGTTTGAGTGAGCTAGTTCATGCAGATGACCAAGCACCACCAGACGGGGCTCTCCCCAAACGTGAAGCCCCCGTGCCCCACATTGAAGGGTATGCCGATTGGAAATTTACGGATTCCCTAGACACCCTAAAAAGGGATACTCGTCTGACCTTTATTGAGAAGGGGGAGGAGAAATGTGATTTTGGAAAAGAAGAACAACGAGAGAGGACCAAATGGCCTGATTGCTTTTACTATCCCACCAAGATTTTTCAGGAATCGGCTGAGATCACCATTCTTGTTTCGCAAGAACGAATCGAACGGATTGCCGTTCATTTCAATCGCCGGGATTCCAAAACAAACTCTCACGATTGCCGCAAGGTTTTAGATGCCGTGGTGGACCCTTTAGTGAATAAGTATGGGATCCC
>JAZFZJ010000127.1:0-3039 GCA_036443915.1 Nitrospirales bacterium | reverse complement strand
TGGCCGAAGGAAGGGGCGGGAACCAAGGGATGGCGATAACGACGCGTCCGGCCACCCACAAGCCAAACACCAGCATCAATGGAATCCCCTTGATTGGAGGACGTTCCGTCCAGTTGGGGATAGCGGTCAGCAAGAAGCCGGTGATCACCGCGGGAAGGAACCCGAAGACCATCTCATGCACATGCCAATCTCGCGGGGCGTAAAAAAATGTGGAGTCGCCCGCTCCAACAAGAATCAGGATCCATGCCGGGACGGCTATGCCAGCAAAAAGTGCAGCACCAAGAAAAAACGGACGAAATCCGTATGAAAAAAACGCGGGTCCTTGGTGGTTAGGTTTCTCTATTGCTGACTTGGCCATGCGATTTGAATTTCTGAATAATGGTTGGGAAACTAGCTAGTAAATGGTGTCAGGAACCTTTTTATGAATACCAAGAATATTCCTTTTTCGGCATAACAAGACCTTCCCCCAAATACAAGTTCAAGCCTGTTGATGATACTTTTTAGTCTTGTTTGCGATAGCTGTCTTACAACCGTGACCGTAGATGCTTGGAAAGTCGAAGGGACAATGCGGCCAAGGTCAATGCTGGATTCGCAGCAGGGATGAAAGGCCAAATGGAAGGATCAGCACAGTAGAGATTATCATACGCCTCAAATTTCAAGTCCGCGTTGACGACTCCCGAACCGTCGCCACTCATGCGCATGCTGCCTCCCGCATGATGTACCGTTCCTTCGTTCCCATATCCCATTCCCTCCTGCTCCGTAAACGGCACACCAAGTGACGACAAGATGGCGTTGCGTGTGTTTCTTGCGTTGTCGAAATGAGGTACTCCCGTTCCATTCGGCTTTACTTTCACAGACAGTTTTTTGCCAATGCCATGTGATCGGACGAAGTTATCATCATCTAACAGACTGGAAAAGATGAACTTCATTTCGATCTTCGAGGGATTCGGAACATGCTGAAGATCGTCATCGGAATTGCGGATATGCCAGAAGGCCGGGTTGATCAACACTTCTACATTGAATGGGTGGTTGTTGAAGGTGGCATCTTCTCGATACAGGAAGACTTTCGCATGTCGGTCCGGGCCGCCGAAAGGGTTGCCATTGGGAATGGTATACTGGGCCGAGAAAAAGGCTGGATGATCCGTTAGCCCTCGACCAATCTTTTGGTTCGGATCCACAAGTCCGCTGTTCAGGGCAATTCGAGGACTTTCGACAGACCCGGCTGCTAGGACGATCATTTTACCCCGATAACGACGTGTCACGTTTCCAAGGAGATCCTGACAAACCACGGCCGTTGCGTGGGTGCCGTTGGTTTCGATATGGGTGACGAGATGGCCAAGGTTGATCGTCAAGTTGTCACGACCCGCGGCGCCATGGAAAGCCATGGAGGTCAGAAGCAGGTCCGCCGTCGAAAATACACCTGTAGAGCTCTTCAGCACATTTTGTAGCTCGCCATCTGCGTCGATCCATGGCTGGTGCCGGGAGCGTGGAATATCTTCGACTGTCCACCCGGCCATATCTCCCGATAGCTTTTCTACCACACTGTCCTGGAACGGACCGAGCCGCTTTCGTTTTCTCATGAGCGTTTCGGAAAGATCATACCCTCCATCTTTCAAAAACTCCCTGATGTCGTCTGGCCAGAATTGCAGCTCCCAATCATGCATTCGTGGAATGAGTCCAGACCAATAAACAGACCGGCCACCCAGGTTCAAATGAACACCCGGCAGGAAATCGGATCCGGGCTCGTTCACAAAATGTCCCACTTTGTGGTGGTCAGTCAGACGAGTCCAATCGCCAGGAAGATTAGCGATATGAGTGGGAAAGGTAAGCCCACCAGCTTCTAGTACAAGGGTTTTTACTCCTGAATCAGAAAGTGCGTCAGCCAGTGTTCCCCCTCCAATTCCAGAACCGATGACAATCGCATCGTACAGGATATCTTCCCGCGTGTTTCTCGGCACTGCTTCTTGAACGAGTTTAGTCTCATCGACCAAAAAATTATCGTACCCATGAAGGAATCTGTTGGGGGTGTGGGAAAACTGAATCTGGCCTTCGTCGAACGTCGCATCCGAGCCAGTGGGAATCTCCAAATTGTGACCTTTCATCCAGTGCTCGCGATCAAGCACAAACTTGAACGTCAATTTGCTTGGGAGGCTAGGTTTTTCAAAGAAGAAATCCCATCCCCCGTTGCGATACCTTCCGAAGGTCTCATGTGTCCAACCATTGATCGCATTGCGAATCGTGACCATATGGTTGGGTGCCAATCGTTCTGTCTGAAATCGGATCTTCAAAAGCGCCTGGGGCGCAGCTAGGAAAGCACGGGCTGCCGGGGCAGGAGGCTCCTCGACTCGAGGCGTTCCAATAAAGGTTTTCCCGCTGCCGCTGTGGTAGTTGAAAGGAAAATCAGCCATATTGTCATCCTTTTTACGGATTCCGGACAGGAAGGAAATTCGGTACTCTCCTTTTCAATACATTACAAACAGACATTTCGTAGTCTGCATAATATAGCATTATAACTTTGAACTAAGACATTTCAATTTTCCCTTGCCGCTTTGGGGTTTCGTTTTGAAGAGGAGCGAAAGGTGTGGGTGAGGGGGAAGTCTCATTAGAAAGTTAAAACACCATAGTCATGAGTAACAACACGTGAGAAAATCGTCATCCTTGATCCCCTATCAATTTTGGGGTTGGCTTGTGAATTCCTCTTTTTCCGCGGAAAAGGAGCGTGGTGGGGTTATTGCCGAAGATTGCAGCTATCTGCTATCCAGCAAGAAAAAGTCTTAAGAATCGATAAAAGGTTCCTGACACCTTATTCTGACACTTTATTCCAATTAAAATTTTGATGGCAAAGAGAGGAAGGATGTTGTTTACGCTTCATCGCGGGTGCCGATTGGGGAACGGATGTCTTCGATCATGTTCTGAACCTCTATCGGTGGTGCAGGTGTGAAACGACTGACGGTTATGGCCACAACGAAGTTAAGCACCATGCCGATGGTCCCGATACCTTCTGGGCTGATCCCGAACCACCACTGATCGGCAGTGGCT
>JAZFZJ010000126.1:0-4255 GCA_036443915.1 Nitrospirales bacterium | reverse complement strand
TGACAACAAAAAAAGGGTCTGTGAATCTCATTTTTTTTGGTGGGAAACCAGTGAAGACCATGAGGGCTTCCCATTTCCTTGATGTGTTAGTTCGTGACATGAATCGCAACAAGTTTCCTGCTGAAGGTTTCGCGTTTTTTCGGTCGCATAAGCCGGTCTTGCTGGGCCCTGGTACTATTCTCACCGATGATTTCTCTCCGCTAGATTTACTTCAGGGTGAAGGGTAAAGTTTCCCGTTCGACTCTCCCATTAGATGAAGGGTCTTTACCTTATTTCCGAAAGCGTGAGTGATAGCTATTTCCATATATAAAAGTCCACATTACTATAAAAAGTCAGATGGTCCAATGATTTTGATAATAGCGATAACCTGAAAAAATACGCTCAGGACAATTCCTCTATTATTTCGTATCCGGCCTTATTAACTTTTTATCGAAAGGCTGAGCATTTATGTGGCCACGGATCCTCCCGTTTGCGGCCTATATGGCATTTATTGGTATGAGTTATCTGGTTCCGAGTGGTTCTGGATTGGAGCTTTGGCTGTATCCGGTAAAAATATTGCTTGTCTTAGGATTATTGACCTATTTCTGGTCGTCGTATCAAGAATTACAGCAACCCCTATATGTGCAGGGGCAGGAGACCGCGTTGGCTGTTGGGGTGGGACTGGTTGTTTACGTCCTGTGGGTACGGATGGATTGGTCTTGGGCCGTTCAGGGCGAATTAACCGGATATAACCCTTATCAAGAAGGCGCCATGCTAGGCTGGGGCCTTGCCGCCATTCGACTATTTGGGGCAGCCGTGGTGGTTCCTGTTATGGAAGAATTGTTTTGGCGCTCGTTTCTCATTCGGTGGATCGTCAACCAAGATTTTGAGAAAGTGGCCTTTGGGACGTTTACCCTTGGGTCATTTGCGTGGACCGTCGTATTATTTGGGGTGGAACACAACTTGTGGTTAGCAGGAATGATGGCTGGGGTGGCGTATAATTGTCTGTGGTACCAAACACGCCGTCTGTGGCCCTGTGTGGTGGCGCATGCCACTACCAACCTGCTCTTAGGAATTCATGTGTTAGTGACCCAAGAATGGCAGTGGTGGTAACACGACAGAATAAGAGGGGGACGGAGTGAAGAGAATACACAGGGGAGGAATGTCGTGTGTCCTCTGCTAAGAGGCCAGTGGTATCGGCCTTTTAACTTTTGACCTGGGTCTTTGGCCAAAATTTGTAACGAACTTGCGGGTTTTGTTGTCCTTCCATATTCGGAAGATCATATAAACAACGATCGACGGTCTCCACTTCTTCCGGGGTAAATTCAAAAACCTTCCGTGATTTCCAAAACTGATCGAGAGTAAAATAATCACCCGATGCAGGCTTTTCTTTCAGAGCCTCTTGAAGTTTTTGGAATACTTCGGAATCGACACCGGGAATCTTTCCATTATTTCTGGTGATACACCATTTAATAATCGCAGCAACCCCATACATACTTAAATCAATTTTCTCTTTTGCCGCTGCCATAGTCTCCTCCTTCAGACAAAACACATAACGAGAGATTCGTATAACACAACGATGGTGTTCTCTGCCAGTAGGCTGATGAGGGAAAAGACGAAAAAGGTGCTCGGGGAAACCATTCTCAAAATTTGGGCAATCAGGATATTTTTCCCCACGGCCCCTGGTTTTACAACATTTGGGGAAATCCGTATACTCGATTTGTTATGACAAGTATTTTCACCTGAGTGGTTAGTGTGGCCCTTTTATTGCTGGGGTGGTGGAAAGGCAAAAAGCATTTGCGTCTCTTTCAGTTGCTGTGGAGTTACCTCTCTGTTCCAGTCGCTATTATGGGGACAGTGTTCTTAGTTGCTTGTCCCTCCCAGGAAGAGTATCACCCTCCGGATTTAATTTATCATTATAAAGATTTTCCTGTAGGTAAAAACCCAACGTCTATACACGTCAGCGATTTTAATGGCGATGGGTTTTCTGATTTAATCACGACCAATATTCAAGGGAATTCCTTATCCCTTTTACTGGGAAACGGGGATGGGGGATTTCAAGACCAGAAAATCATTTCGGCCTGTCAGGAGCCACGGAATATCGCGGTTGATGATTTTAACCTTGATCATAAATCCGATTTAGTGGTGGCGTGTTCGGGAGATGACCATGCTCTGGTATTTTTGGGGCAGGGAAATGGGACCTTTATCCGAGGGGCACAGTATCTGGTTCATCGAAGCCCGGTAAGTATTGCGACGGGAGATTTTAACGAGGACTTTCTTCCCGATATGGTGGTGGCCCTCCGAAATGACAAAATTCAGGTTTTGTTGGGGATGGGCAATGGAAAATTTCGTATTGGATCATTGTACGAGTATGGGGATACCCCGACTTCTGTCAAAACTGCGGATTTGAATGGGGATAAACATCTTGATTTAGCGGTCAGTAATGGTGGACCGATGAGTCCGGCTGGCCATGCCGTCTCTATCTGGCTAGGAAAAGGCGATGGGACCTTCCATTCGCCGACGAATTATCGGACCGGGAAACGGCCCTTGGGAGTTTCCTTCGCGGATTTCAATTCTGATCATCATGTCGATCTCTTGGTCATCAATGGGGAAATGAATACCATTACGGTGTTCTTAGGGAATGGCGATGGAACGTTTCAAGATGGTAAGGATTCTGGGGGAGATGCCGGCCCCAACCATGGAGTCGCTCAGGATTTTGATGGCGATACCCTTCAGGATGTGGCGGTCGTCAACATTCAGTCCGGGAGTATTTCTTTGTTATTTGGAAAAGGCGATGGGACATTTCACTATCCGCCCAGACATTATCCAACTCCCCACGCTCCCTTCGCGTTAACGACCTTAACCGTGGCCGCTGGCCGTGGAGAGCAGCCAGGGTTGGCAGTCGTGAATAATGCCTCCAGCAATGTCTCCATTTTTCTCCACCATGGGTTAAGAGGCCGGAATGGCAAAGCCCCCGCCCCTCCTTCCTGATCTTGAAGGCAGGATATCTTCCTTGACACCCCATTTCCCCCTGTTTACAGTGAAATCTTGGATATAAGAAACATCTATGGTGCGCACGCCACGACCTGATTAAGTTGGTTTAAGGAGCCAGTGCGAACATTTTGTTGGTGGTTTGGGATGGGGTCTCTCCTGACCTTGGCCGTGTTACTGGTTCAAGGAGGTGTGCGAGATTTAATTTATGGGTCTTCCCATTCAGGAACGTGGGAAGGAGTCCTCACTATGGGCCTTACCATCTTTGGTGGTGGAATCCTGGCAGGCTGTGTGGCAGTCATTTTAAATCGGCTTCGTTAGCCCGAGAAAACGGATCGTCTACAGGGGTTGAGTTGCGAAAGTGTTCCTGAGGCGGGCGTGGTCGTGGGGCTTGTTCAGAGGGAAGGTTGTGGGGGTCGTTGCCCAAGCAATGTCCTGCAATTCGTGTAATTAATAGAAGGGTGGGGCTGGTGTATGACCTGTCTCAGATGTCAGGGAACAATGTTGGTGGAACGTCAGTACACTAAAGTGTCACGTCGGTTTAATGCCAAGTGTATCAATTGCGGCTTCTGGTTTGATTTGGCGGATGTGCTGCGCTTTTTTAAGCGCGTCCTCGAAAGCGGCTACCACGGTCTTAAAATCCGTGAAACGCTTTAGCTTGTTCGGACAGTGCCGAACACGCCTCCATCTAACTTCCTTGTTCCTTTTGTCCTAAATCTCGGTTTCCGAAAAATTATTCGCTCCTCGAATTAAAAAGGTTCCTGACACCTTTTTATATCTCTTTAAGAGCCCGGAAAAAACTTCTTTGCTTAGCCTTTGGCTAATTCCTTGAGGGTGGTGCGGATGAGGTCTTCTAGTTCGTAGGTTTCGCCTATTTTGTCAATGGCGAGATTTATGGCTTTTTTGACCTCGAGGGCTCGGTACCCCAAATTGATGAGGGCAGAGGAGGCTTCTTCTTGCAGGAAATTTGTAGGTTCGATCGAGGAAGTTGATGGTTTCTGGGCATCCGAAATCATTATCCGGTTTGTTTTGTCTTTTAATTCCAGAATGATCCGGCTGGCCGATTTTTTCCCCACTCCGGGAATGGAAGCCAAGGTTTCGGTATCGTCAGATTCAATTGCCGCACACAAATTAGGAACGGGTAAGGTGGACAAGGCGCTCAGTGCCAGTTTCGGTCCGACGCCGGTGATGCCGGTGAGCAGCAAAAAGGCCTGTTTCTCTTCCGTGGTGGCAAAGCCGAAGAGCTGAATGGTGTCGTTGCGCCAGTGCGTGGAAACGAAGACCT
>JAZFZJ010000125.1:0-2713 GCA_036443915.1 Nitrospirales bacterium | reverse complement strand
GTCAACGTCTCCTCCAGGCCTTCCGCCAAACTCCGGGCTGCCGATTGGTTGCAGTTCTCCAGTTCCGTCTGCAGGCGCGTGAGCGCGGCTCTCGCTTCCGGATAGGTCGGGCGCTGATACGCTCGTTGGAGCCGTCGTCGCCAGGGGGCCTGCTCCCCTTTCGGTAAATGCTTGACCACATTCTCCCGTTTGTGCCACTGGCACCGCTGCACCAAGGCTGAAGCCCCAAAGGCCTGCCGCACGGCGGCTCGCAAGCCTTTCCCCCCATCAATGATGAACAACAGCCCCTGAGAACGGTTGAGGCCCCGCTCCTCCAACTCCTGGAGAAAGGGCGTGAGCACCGCCTCGTTTTCGGTCCCCGTTTCCACAAACCCCAGGACATGTTTCTCGCCGGTGAGGGTAATGCCAACGGCCACCACCATGGTCATAGCGGCGAAGGTCTTTCCATCAAGAAAGACGGCAATGATGTCCAGCTGGCTGAGGTCACGTTCTTGAAGCCCTTTGAGCTGCTTGGCGCTGGCGTGGGTAAAGCTCCGCGACACCGTCGAACTCGACAAGCCAATGGCCCCAGGGACCGCGGCGGCCGCGGCCTCATAATTCCGGCAGGAAATGCCATACAGGACGCGTTTGAGGAGGACTTCATCCAGCTGGCCGGTGCCGCGAAGGTGCGCCAGACTCTGTAAGGAGATCTCGCCGCCCCCCACGGACTGGACGCGAGGGATCGGCAACGGATGCCGTTGCCCCGCCAGTCGGACACTTCCGGGATTGCTCCCATGACGGTACCCCAGCCGTCGAGACGCCTTCCGTTCATACCGGGCTCCAGCCAATGCACACACCTCGTCCTCTAAGAGTTCTTGAATCCGCATCAGGCCCAAGGGGATGAGGGCTTGAATACATTCGAGCTTGCTATTCACATCGAAGGCTGCATACTGCTCGGGCCGTATCACCCGTACCGGCCCCAATCGTGTCGTCTTCTTGCTTCGTCGCTTGGTTTCCGCAATACTACTCATGAAGTGGCTCCTTTTTTCTGTCGATGAGATGTCGGTTCTTTGTCGAACGCCATCTCACCACAGGTGGGGGAGCCGCTTCAAATTCCAACTAACATTAGCACACACTCCAAATGGGACAAATGCTTCTACCCCAAAATGTGCCCAACTCAGATTAAAAATGGACCAAGCACTGTGGGTAGTGCAACCTAAATTCAGCTAAGCCTAATTTCATCCATGGGTAAAACCTAACTTCTTTTTCCAAACCAGTCTTCTTTGTCACATTAATTGGAGGCAGGAAAGAAACGAAGCTGAGCTGTTTCTCAACCGAATCTTCTTCAAGTTGCCTATGCCCAAACAAGCCAAAAAACTAGAAGAAAAGGAAGTTGTGGGCCTGATTCCTGCTGCAGGCCAAGGCAAGAGAATTGGTCCCTTGCCAATGAGCAAAGAGTTATTTCCCATTGGATTTCAGCTTATCGATAGTGATCAAGCTGTACGCTCGAAAGTGGTGAGTCATTATCTATTGGAGAAATTCCAATATGCTGGCATTTTAAAAACTTATATTGTGATTCGGAAAGGTAAATGGGATATCCCTGCATATTTTGGTGATGGGGAATTCTTAAACATGCACTTAAGTTATTTGATCATGCGAGAACCGTTTGGTCCTCCATTTAGCTTAGATCAAGCTTACCCATTTGTACGTAACGAGTTAGTGGCTTTTGGGTTTCCAGATATACTGTTTAATCCTAATGATGCCTTTAAGCAATTGCTAGATTATCAAAAAGTCAGTCAATCAGATGTAGTTCTTGCTCTCTTGCCCGCACACGATCCTCAAATTATGGATATGGTGGACATAGATAAAAATGGGAAAGTACGTTCCATGCTTTTAAAACCAACTAACACTGATTTATGTTTTGCCTGGTTATGTGGGGTTTGGACTCCGGTTTTCACACATTTCATGCATGACTACCTTCAAACATACCTGAAAGAAAATTATCCTCAAAATGCGAAAGAAGATGGTTCGGAACAAGAGGATCTTACAGTGGGTGCGGTAATACAGGATGCCATAAAAAAAGGGCTGAAGGTGCATGGGATACCCTTCCCCGATGGAAAATATATTGACATTGGTACGCCAGAGGGTCTTGTCAAATCTGTTGAATTGTTTGGTAGGAATTCATCCTAGTTTTTGTCTTGTTCACCATTCTTGAGTAAGTTGATCCTTTTCTTCTAAACCCCATTCTCCCTGAAAAATTGCATTTATCACGTGACCGTTAAAGCAACTTGGTCTAACAATCTACGAAAGCTGACAGGGTTTCAAGAAAAAGAATTCCGTGGTATTCGACTAAAAGTGGAATGACAACAAAGCTTCGAATTGGCGTCATAGGTGCTGGGGATTTTGCTGAAGCTTGCCATGTACCCGGTATTAATTCTCATCCTCAGGCAGAAGTGGTAGCTTTGTGTGGCCGAAGATATGACTACGTTCGTGCCATGGCAGATCGACTTGGTGTCCCTGATGTACATACTCAATATCCTGAATTATGCAACCGAGAAGATATTGACGCTGTCACAATTGCTACCCCGAATGCAGAACATGTGGAACCAGCGAAAATGGCATTTCGCAGTGGAAAGCATGTTTTCTGTGAAAAGCCCCTCGGAATGTCCGTAGCCGAAGCTCACGAGATGATCCGTGCTGCCGAAGAGAGCGGAAAAGTGCACCAAGTAGGATA
>JAZFZJ010000124.1:0-4381 GCA_036443915.1 Nitrospirales bacterium | reverse complement strand
TCCCACAAGTCATCCGAGTCGAGAAAGGCTACATAGTCCGAACTGGCATGACGAAGACCTTCATTTCTCGCGCTGGCGGGACCCCCATTCGCCTTCTTAATATAGCGGATGGAGGAATGCCACGTATGAAGCACCTGCTCCGTGTCATCCGTCGACCCATCGTCCACCACCAACACCTCATAGTCGGTATAGGTTTGTGCCAACACGCTTTGCACCGCTTGGCCAACCACTTCCTGTCGATTGAATGTGGGGATGATTACCGAGACTGTTGCCATAGCCTATTCTATTCAGGGAAAGCCCACCCCAATTCCCTTTGTCTCATTTATTTTTGAGGAAGAAGATTTTTGAGGATCATGTTGGTTCGTGGAGGTTTTCGGCCGTGGGACCAAGGAGCCCAGCCCTGAGTTGAGGTGCGCCGTGCTTGTCATACATGCGACGGGCACGCCTTTGGACTCTGTTCCACAGCTTGCCCTGTGTGTTGAAGGCATCACGGAGAGACATCCCAGCATAGACTTTCAGGAATCGACATTGGTCTTGAGTGGTTATACCAAACGGTAAGCAGGAAAAGAGGAGGGCTCCGAGATCCTTGACGATCCAGCGCGGCGGCGTCTTCTTCCGAATCTGCGCTCGATGTAAGTCCATGACAAAGAGTGGTGCAGAGGGTCTGAGCCCATTCGAGAGAAGATTTTCTCGTTTGATGCGCAGGTGGCAGAGATAAAAATCACAATGATTCATACCATGTTGATGCATGGTGCGGGCAATGGTGGCTACCGCCTGAATGAAGGTCCACTTGAGCTTGAGATACTCGCGGCCTGAAGTCTTGCTCCACCTCCATCGGGCAAGGAGCTCTTCAAGAGTAAGGGATTCCCCTAAGTCTTCCGTGATGAGAAACGACTGTTGGTGGGCTGGATTCTTCCCTCGACAGCCAAATCCCACCGGAATGGGAGTGGCAATTCCCAGTTCGTTCAGTCGATGACTGGCTTCCCATTCTTGGCGGGCACCAAGTACCGGCCACTTGAATTGAAGAAGATTTTTGAAAATTTCTTTCCAGCCTACCCCAGAATGCGTCTTGAGAAAATAGGGCTTCCCTTCACAGGAAAATTGCAGGGTTCGGCGACCAGCCACTTCACGAAAGACCGTCCCCTCGATGTTAAAAATGCGCGTGAAAATGTCGCGAGAACCTGGGAATGCCTTTTCAAAATGGGGAGGAAGAATCAGCACATCTTTTCTTTAGCCGTGGCTTCTATAATGTCAGCTGCTTGATGAAATCGCTTTTGAAGGTCTTGTTGTTGAGTGAACGTTTGACCATTCTGCGACCACATTTCTCGCTTTTTGGACGTCAACATATCTACCAGAGCTATGTTCAGTTGTTCTTGCTGAAACGGCGACGGCATCACCATCCCGGCCTGCGCCTTTCTGACACAGGTCGAAAATCCACTCACCTCCGTGGTCAAGACCGGCAATCCCCCAACCATGGCTTCCAAGATCACCCCTCCAGTGGCATCACAGACAGCGGGATGCAAGAGGGCATCAGCTCCCATTATTAATTCAGGAATATCGTCACGGGCTGGTAACCACATCACATGATCATGCACTCGGAGCCATCGCGCAAGCCATCGAAATCGCATGATCCGCGAATCACCTACCGCCAATAGGCGAGTGCGCCTTCGCAAGTCGCGCGGTAACGATGCTAGTGCGTATAATGCCCGGCCTAGTCCTTTTGTTTTAAAGGCCGATCCAATTAAGAGGAGACACAGGTGTTGATCGGTTAGGCCAAGACGGTCTCGACATTCCTGGCGGACGGACATTCGATTGATGGGAGCCAGACGATCCGAAAGAATCCCAGGTGGCAACACATAGAATCGGTCTGGTTGAGTACCGTAATATTGTTGATAATACTGCTCCTCGGCAGCAGTGAGTAACAGAACTTTGGTTGAACGAGAGGGGTGAAATACCCCCTGTTCCAACCACCGAAAATTCCGGTACCGTGGGGTGAGCCGAAGAACAGTTTCTATCCCCGACGGATATTTCCGCCGAATCCTTTCGATATAGCAAGGATCTCCAGCATAATACACATCCAGACCTGGCATTTTATTAAAGCCAACTGCCACATCAATCTGGTGGTCTTGTAGAAAGGACGAAGCTATTTGTGCAAACTTAACGGCCCTGCCATGATTAGTCAGGTTCCGAATGTTTACGACGGTGATGTCAAGGCCAGGAGGACGCTCGCCTTCCCATTCCATCGTCAAGATTAAGACATCATGACCACGGTTCCGACAGAGCTCAGCAATATTTAAAAAGTCTCGTTGTAATCCCCCATGAGGAAAGTAGCGAAAAATGAAAAAGGCCAAACGCATGGGCTTCACACCCCAACGTGATTCATCGAATTCATCGCCGTATGAATTGGTGGCGATCAGAATGGTTTGAACATCTTCAAATGCAAAATACTAAGGAAAGCCGCACCCTTGGAAAGAGGCCCTGTTGAGAAAACGCTTCCAAGGCAAATTTAGAAACTTCTAACTAGATTCGCACTCCACCTCTTCACGAGTGAGAACAAGGGTTTCTCTAATCATGTCGTTGTCTTCGGCAAGAAGGTGGGTGACATAATATTTCAACGGCCAATGTTCACGAAAGACCCAACGGGTTATTGGTTGCCTGGTGGCATCCAATAGCACAATGACTCCATTGCGGCTTTCTACCCTCCTTTCCCTTCCACCAATTCCAACGATCTCGGCTTCTTTTGAACCTTTGCTTCACTGTGATCGACCCATAGCCACCATGGCGGGGTTTCTTCCCACTTACCCCAATATCGTTGCCCAATGACTGTTTCGGAGGGTCATTCACAATAGGCCTTCTTCAAATAGAATCTTACGGTTGCCTTTCGGACTGATGAGAAAGGCCGTAGGGCTTTTCGATAATGGAGGATTCGTTTTTTTGTAGATGGACGTATCCTTGTCCTCAGCGACACTTTCCCCGCCTTTTCAATCCATGGCCCCTGAAGGTGGAGTTTTCCACCTGGAAGTCAGATTCCACAATTTATCGCATGATAAATCTTCTCATAGCATGAAGCCAAGCATGGCCACCTCACAGCCTTCCAGAAATCTTTCGGCTATCACGTATGACGAGGTAAAGGGAAGCCGAAGGAGAAACGGAACCGAGGGGCTGGTACGATTCCCCTTCTTTGAAAAGGCGAGAAGCTTCACCAACCAGCATTCTTCTCCCTCATATTTTCTAAAGGGTTTCAGCCCATACTCTCTTCCGATACAATCTCACTGAAATCCATGTTGACCACCACTGACTGGGCCTGTCCCTCCCATGACCTTTTTCAAAGCCTGCGACCAGGACAGGTGCATGTGTGGCGAGCCCGATTAGAAGATTCCTCCGCACAAGCATCCCGCTACCGTGGCTACCTGTCTCCCAATGAAATCGGTAAGGCCGACCGGTGTCATGTCCCCCATCCTCAATATCAATTTGTGGTAACACGAGGTATCCTGCGGATGCTTCTGAGTCGATACGTGGGCGTTCCCCCGACCCAACTCCGTTTTAAGACCCAAGCCCAAGGGAAACTCACCCTGCTGGATTCGTTGGTTCCTCCTTTCCAATTTAATGTGTCTCATGCCAAAGGGATGGCGTTGTTGGCTATCACAGTTGAACATGCTCTGGGAATTGATGTGGAGTGGGTAAACCGGAAAGTCAGCGACCGTGCTATCGCCGCACGATATTTTTCCCCTCGTGAGTCGGCCTACCTCTCTTCCCTTCCTTCTGAACAGTTCACACAGGACTTTTTTTCGTATTGGACTTGCAAAGAGGCATATCTCAAAATGCAGGGCAGAGGATTATCGAAAGGATTGGCGCAGTGTGAGATCACCCTCCATCCTGACAGCTTACGAGTAGGGCTATCACAGTTAGATGGGCAGGACCAGGGGAAAGCCTGTTCATTGTTGCGAATGCATGTGAGTCCCGACCACGTCGGGGCAGTGGCTGTGGAATGCCCTTCAGCAGAAATTTCGTATTGGGATTGGAAGGATGAGAGGTGTTGGCCAGTTTAAAAAGGAACAGACAGCTTGGGAAGTCGTATGGTTTAGGAATGTTGCCTTATTCAACAGACCCCAATACAACTACCCCTCCGAAGGAATATGAGCCATGGCCAAGACTCAAGAACGCCGGAAACGCATCAGGGATTATTATACAGGCAAACTCACGGCCTGTTTTAATCCAATTGTGCTTGATGGCCGGAATCCCCTTGTGTAGGTTCTCCCTTGAAATGAATAGGCACGTGCCCTTGTAAATGCTGCGGGGTCAGCCAATATGTTCCCTGTACACTGGCATCCCAAATTGACTGAGTGACCTGTTCATTACCTCCTGTCACCATATACGCCAT
>JAZFZJ010000123.1:0-27718 GCA_036443915.1 Nitrospirales bacterium | reverse complement strand
TCATCACTCTGTGGTTGACACTGCGTTAGAGAAACAGTCCAAAAGGAGAAATCCTGCCTGATGACGAAAGGATCTCTCATTTTCGATTGAGCTGACAAACGTTGAAATGATAGGAAAAGCTTGTTTTGGATGTCCTGACTTGTCCTCTTTGCCCCTCACCTCAACTTCTCCTTCTCAAGGGAGCGAGGGAAAATTATTGAGCCTTCAGGATTCAGTATAGAGAGGAGAAATTCTATTAGAACTCTGGGTCATGAGATTATTCGTCGTTTTCTACCTTGGGAACGGACTGAACGAGTTCTTGCAAGATGGTATTCACTTGTGGATACATCCCGGCCCAGTTCTGTTCCAGCATCGTCAGTCGACAGGCCCGAGGGGAAAGAAATTCTAGGCGATCTTTCCAGCTTTCTATCATCGAGCGGAGTCCCTGTTCTGGAAGTTTGGCTTGTTCATGAAATCGCAGGTTCACCACTCCCCCCCGCACTTCAACATATTCCAATTTTAAGGCCTTGGCCAAGACCCGAATTTGCATCACCTCAAACAACCGTTCCATAGGATCGGGTAATGATCCAAACCGATCAAGAGTTTCCCCATATAACAACGCCAAATCCCCTAGTCGGTCGCTTCCTGACAAACGTTTGTACAGGCCCAAGCGCTGAGACGTGTCTTCCACATACTCTTCGGGAATAAAGGCGGAGACGTCGAGTTGAAGCGTGGGTTCCCATTCTTCTTGGACCTCATGCCCTTTGAGTTGTTGGACAGCCTGTTCCACCATTTGTAAGTAGAGGTCCAATCCCACAGCTGCAATATTGCCAGACTGTTGTTTCCCCAACAAATTTCCGGCTCCCCGGATTTCTAAGTCCGCGGCTGCGATACGAAATCCCGAACCCAATTCGGCAAATTCTTGGATGGCGATCATGCGTTTTTGAGCATCGGTACCTAGGGTCTCTTCGTTTGGGATGAACAAATAGGCATACGCTTGTTGCCCCCCTCGTCCTACTCGTCCGCGGAGTTGATACAGTTGGGAAAGTCCAAATAAATCCGCGCGGTCCACTAATATCGTGTTGGCGTTGGGAATGTCCAAACCCGACTGGATGATAGCAGAGGCCAAAAGGACATCGGCTTCCTTATGTAAAAATTGTAACATGACCCGTTCTAATAAGGTTTCGTTCATTTGGCCATGGGCCATCAGCACCCGAGCTTCGGGGACTAATTCTTGTAACCAGGCACCGGTTTGTTCCATGGTTTCCACCCGATTGTGAACGTAAAATACCTGCCCTCCTCGTGCGATTTCTCGGCGAATGGCTTCATGGGTTACCGTGGCATCAAAGCGGAGGACTTGGGTTTCTACCGCCAATCGTCCGGGAGGCGGGGTTTCAATGACCGATAAGTCTCGAACTCCCGAAAATGCCATTTGTAATGTTCGGGGAATCGGCGTAGCTGAAAGGGTGAGTACGTCCACTTGGGTGCGTAATTGTTTGAGGCGTTCTTTATGCCTGACGCCAAACCATTGTTCTTCATCGATAACGACTAAGCCCAATTGTTTAAAGAGAACGTCTTTTTGTAGGACCCGATGGGTCCCAATGACAATGTCGATTAGGCCCGCTGCAAGATCCTTGAGGGTGGCCTTGATCTCCTTGGCTGATTGAAATCGGGAAAGAAGGCCTATGTTTATGGGGAATGGTGCAAAGCGAACCGAAAAATTTTCGAAATGTTGTTGGGCTAACAGCGTTGTAGGAACCAAGATAGCCACCTGGCGGTTGGCCTGAACGGCCTTAAAAGCAGCCCGCATGGCCACTTCGGTTTTCCCATAGCCCACATCGCCACAGACGAGGCGGTCCATCGGTTTTGGCGACTCCATGTCCCGGGTAATTTCCTCAATGGCCCGATTTTGATCGGGAGTTTCCTCATATTCAAATCCCGCTTCGAACTCGTGCACTAAGAGAGGATCTTCCTGGTAGGCCGACCGACGGGCCACTTCCCGGTTGGCGTAAAGTTCGACCAATTCCTCGGTCATGTCCTCAATGCCTTTTTTAACTTTTGCCTTTGTTTTTCCCCAGGAGGTACCTCCTAGGCGATCTAGTCGCGGAGACCGTTGCTCTGCTCCCCGGTATCGATGAACATGATTTAGGCGATCCAAGGGAACATACAGGGTATCGGTTCCTCCGAATTGCAACAGTAAATAATCACTTGTATAGCCTTGAACCTCCAAGCGTCGTAAACCTACATACCTCCCAATGCCATGTTGGAGATGGACCACGACATCCCCTTCTTTGAGATCATCCAGCGAAGAGAAAAATTTGGCCGTGGGGGATTTGGTATGCGGACGATGACGGATGCCCTTCCCAAAGAGTTCTTCTTCAGTAACAAAAGCGATGTGCCCTTCATGTGAGATGAACCCGGCGGAGAGATCCCCTTCCAGACAATAAAAGGGTGCCCGCCCATCCGTGATGTGTTGTGGAAACGGCTTTTGCCACTTGTTGGCGGGAAACCCATGATCATGTAATAAGGACAGCAGACGTTCAACTTGCCCCTCACTGCGAGCTACCAAGAAGAGGTCCATTTCACCACGAAATTGATTGAGTTTGGATAGGGTTTCTTTAAAGGGAAGCCCGCGAAGACCCAATCCCACACTGCCTGGTGACTGTGCGTTCAAGGAGAGAGGGACACATGGCATCGTGGACAAATCAGGCGTCATGCTATCCCACCACATGGTTGGGCACATACTGGTATAGGTTTTAATCGTGTCCCACACTTCATAGAGTTGGTCAGGGTCGGCGTGGATTGGGGTATCCGCTGGGCCGGGTTCCAATTGTTCCCAAGTCTCTAAGAGTTCATTCCAGAATTGACCGGCGGCGGAATCCAGATCCACCGGACGATAGAGCAGGACAGTCAGAGAATTTTGCACATACTCAAAAAGTGTGACCAATGTGGGGTAAAACCGAGGCAAATCCCATTCGATGCTTGGAGGGATGGGATGGGGAGAGGATTCCCCCTGATCTTCAGCAGGAGGAATAAATTCTCGTGTGGGTAAGATCCACGTTTCCCTCAGTTGGGCGATGGATTCTTGTGTGGAGGGATCAAAGGTCCGGATGGATTCGACGGTATCTCCAAGGAATTCAATGCGGACGGGATCGTCTTGGGCCGTGGAGAAAATGTCCACGATGCCTCCACGCACACTAAACTCTCCGGGAATTTCGGCCAACGATCCGCGCGTATAGCCTAATCGAATGAGAAACCGAAGAAGAGTCTCGCGTTCGAAAGATTCCCCCACTTTTAGAGAAAAACGGGCTTGCGAAAATACTGTTGGTGGAATCAGCTTATGGAGCACCGCAGGGAGCGAGCTAACTAGCACCGTGCTTTCGCCTTGAGACAAACGATGAAGCGCCCGAACCCGTTGGCAAATGACCGAATGGGACGGCAAGGCGGGGTTATATGGGATCGTTGCCCAAGGAGGGAACATAGCCAGGGTATCGTGGTTTTGTCCCATGAACGATGAAAAGAATTTCAAATCTTCGTACAGTTGCTCGGCTTCTTCCTGCGTGGGCGTGATAATGAGGTACGTCTGGCCTTCTGGGGCAGAGGGCCTCTTGCCAGGACATGTGAACAAAGTCATGGCCAGGGCCAAACAGGCCGGTTGGGTGCTCAAAAGACAGGGAGGCGGCTCTTTTTCAGGGACGGAAGCAGCGATCGTGTGAAATTGGTTTGAGAACCGTTGTAATACGGAAGGAACGTTCATTATCCAATCAGACCGTGAAAATATTCCCGGAAATGCCGCTTTTAGTGGGAGGGGTTTATACTATGGCTGGTGAGAATCCGTTGAATGATATTCGTGGTGGAAATATGTGGGACGATAGGAATCGTCCGAACATATCCTCCCCACTCCTCCACGAAATCTTTTCCGACGATCTGTTCTGGGGTCCAATCGCCCCCCTTTACTAAGACATTCGGTTGGATGGCTTTAATGAGAGTTAAGGGATCTGGTTCGTCAAAGAGAATCACGTAATCCACGCAACCTAAGGCGGCGATGACTTCCGCCCTTTGATCAGCAGGAAGGATTGGTCGGTCGGTCCCTTTAGCAAGTTGGCGGACTGAATTGTCGCTATTGATGGCAACCACTAACCGGTCCCCTAATTGCTTGGCTTCCTCAAGGTAGCGCGTATGTCCGATATGTAGCAAGTCAAAACACCCATTGGTGAATACGAGGATTTCTCCCGCCATCTGATGAGCCGTGATCCGTTTCAGGAGACCGTCGAGGGTATGAACTTTAGCCTGCATGGTATCTGAAACACCTCCATTTTTGTGTGATACCTCCGCCATTCCATAAATCCTAGAGAGTGTTTAAAAGGTGTCAGGACCCTTTTATTGACCCTACCATCCGTTCACGGTAAAATTTTAACATGGGACGCCCACTACGCGCAGCTGCCGGAGGTATTATTTACCATGTCCTCAATCGCGCCAATGGCCGACAGGTGATTTTTGGCAAACCCCAGGATTATCAGACCTGGGAAAATGTGCTTCTGGAGGCGCAGGAGCAAGTCCCTGTCCGAATCTTATCCTATTGTGTGATGCCAAATCATTGGCACCTGGTGCTTTGGCCCCGTCACGATGGAGAATTATCTCGATTTATGGGCTGGTTAACCCTAACTCACACCCAACGATGGCATGCCCACCATCACTCGGTGGGGAGTGGGCATCTGTACCAAGGGCGGTTTAAATCATTTCCCGTTCAAACCGACGAATATTTTTTGACCTTGTGCCGCTATGTTGAACAGAATCCTTTGCGGGCAGGGCTCGTGCCACGAGCGGAGGCCTGGCAGTGGTCCAGTTTGTGGCGCCGTCTCCAAGGGGGGAAACAGAACCGCTGGTTGACTGACTGGCCTGTGGCACGTCCGCGACAATGGGTGAAGTTGGCCAATGAACTCCAAACGGGAACGGAATTGGAAGGTATTCGTCAGTGCGTGCAACGAGGCCGCCCGTTTGGCCGAGATTCCTGGGTACAACGGATCACCCGCCGCTTAAACCTCGAAAGCACCCTCCGCCCTCGTGGCCGCCCAAAAGGCAATTCTTAAAAAATTTCCTGATCCCTATTTCATCTATATCCTCTCTCTTCAATTGACTTGTGTATTCAAAAATTTGAGTGCTTCTATAATTATTTTCTTGTCGAAATTAGCTATTCCCGATTGATAAAACTTATAGGTGCTATCCCTGATCCTAGATTTACTCGATCATCGTCCAATAAATACCAACACTCGTAATTCGAATCATAGTTCGTATGGAGGTAAATTTGATACAAAATATCTAGCCCATCATTGGGAGGAATTTTTTCCTCCACCATTTTTTTGGGCCACCTCTCGAGCATACTGATTAATTAAGACATCTCTAGGCTTTATTTAGGAACTGCAATTCTTTCAAAGCCCTTTCAAAATATCTATCCACCTCAAACCAATTATAGGGCGGTTCCAGGCCGGTTAAGATATTTACACTTGTTGAATCTTTGCCCTCCCCAATCAGCTCTTCAGCCCAAAGAACATGGTCTTGGGTCTCTGCATGGTTTAAAATTCGTCGCTCATGGGGGCTTGAGTTCCCAAAGGAATGTTTATACTCAATGGTCTTTCTTCAAAGGTCATATTTTGCTTCTTTCTGCGCTAAGGTTTAATTGATATTCCATTGATTCTACAACCATTAACAAAATTATACTTAGTTAAACTTGCTAGTCCCCGTAGCTTACCACCGGTTTATCATTGAAGTTCAGCATTTTTAAAATGGGATTAAAATGATTTTTCGATTTGATCTTTCCCCTCAAGGGAATTTACTTCACCAAAAATCAAGCGTTCCTATAAAAGACACTAGTATTTTTTCACGATCTGTTATCCTTGAAAACTGAATTCACCATTCCCAAAATTTCTTAAAAATAATATCTTTATGAACCCATTCGGAACAACACGATTTCCTTCTCACCTTCTAGGTTTGGTCGTTGCCCCGATCATGGCCGGATTGATGTTTCTACTTATCCCTGAAACGCTGTCGGATTCAGCCCGCATGTTAGCGGCCATTTTAACCTGGGTCGTGATCATGTGGATTACCGAACCTATTCCTCTTCCCATAACGGCCTTGTTGGGATGTGGCTTTTGTGTGCTGACGGGTCTTGGAACCATGAAATCGGTGTTCGCGGCCTTTGCCCACCCCATCATTTTCTTATTTATTGGCAGTTTTTTCATTGCCGAAGCCTTATCCATCCATGGATTAGACCGCCGTTTTGGTAATTGGCTGCTTTCTCGAAAATGGGTGGGGACTAACCCCATCCGTATGATGATGGCCTTGAGCGTGGCTGTGGCCGGTATGTCCATGTGGATTAGCAATACCGCGGCGACGGCGGTCATGTTACCCATAGCCCTTGGGGTCTTGAATGCCCTTAAACAGGGCAAGCAGGAGATGGGGACGTTTGAAACCGGGTTTTTATTGTGTTTGGCCTATGGCGCGGGAATTGGAGGGGTGGCCACGCTGATTGGTACTCCCCCCAATTTAATCGGAATCGGGTTGTTGGCTGAACAGGCCAACATCACGATTGGGTTTGATGAATGGATGCTGATTGGTTTGCCCTTGGCCAGTGTGATGCTGATTGTCATGTTCACGCTTTTGTATTGGTTGCATGCTCCCAATCATTCATCCGTTAAAAATTTTTCAGGATTTCTCAAGATTCCTCCTCCGACTGCTTGGACTCGCGGCGAACAGTATGCTTTTGCTGTGTTTATCCTGGCGGTCGTGCTGTGGGTCCTGCCGGCGGTGCTTTCTATTTGGTTGGAGGCGGATCATGTTTTGGTTCAATGGGTTACAACGCATTTGCCGAAAGAATTGGTTCCGATTTTTGCGTCAGGCCTGTTGTTTGTCCTGCCGTTGGATCTTCGGCAAGGGACATTCACGTTAACTTGGAAACAAGCCGCCAATATTCATTGGGGAACGATTTTATTATTTGGCGGAGGCATTGCCTTTGGTGAACTCATGGTGAAAACTGAATTGGCTTATTCGATTGGCCAGGGAATGGTGGGGATTTTTGGCATTGAGTCGGTATGGAGTTTAACGGGTATTGCGATTTTGACGGCCCTGGTTCTGACGGAATTGGCGTCCAATACCGCGGCCACCAGTATGATTGTGCCTGTGCTGATTGCTATTGCCCACTCGGCGAATTTTTCTCCTATTCCTCCGGTCTTGGCTGCCTGCATGGCCGCCAGCTTAGCGTTTGTGCTCCCGGTTTCTACACCGCCGAATGCCATTGTATATGGAACCGGGAAAATTCCCATCCTTCGAATGGTGCAGGCGGGCTTCCTCTTAGATGTAATTGGGGGTGTCATTATTTGGTGTATGTTGCGAGTGTTATGTCCCATGTTAGGGTTTGATTAGGGAGCACAACCTAAGCGATTTCCTAAATTGACAATTGCAAAAACGATCCGACATAATCCTCGTTCCTTTCCATCTGACGAATATACCGTGTCTGCCAAAACACCTCACCTCCATTTTGCCCTTTTAACGGAAGATCCCGATTTAAAGTCAAAGGTTCGGGCTCCCGATCTTCAGGACACGATCACGTTGATGGAAGATTGTTCCTCGTTACAAACGGCGATGCGCTCTCAACAATTTACGGGAGTGATTCTGGATGAGTCAGGGCCGAAGTTTTTCCCTGCTCTGGTGGAAATGAATGGCCAGCTGAATTTGTCAAAAACGTTTATTTATGCCGGTCCATTGTCCGCCTGGCGTACGCTCAATCAGATTCGGCAGGTTATGGGTGACCAATCCCCCGATGAGCCCACGGTAGACCCCCAAAATGCGAGCTTGGCGAGTTATGTGGAGAAAAAGTTAGGGGATTTTGTGCGAGCCATGAATGTTGGGTCGGGGAAAAACCTGTATCCCACCTTAATGAGAGCTGTTGAACGTCCCCTTATTGAACTCGCGTTACGTGAAACCCATGGCAATCAAATTAAGGCTGCACGGCTTCTCGGCCTGAATCGGAATACGTTGCGGAAAAAAATCCATGAATTTCAAATTTCTGTAAGTAGGTTGAAGCAAACGTCTTCTGGAAAACGGAAGAAACCTGCATCTGACCACAGCGCTTAAAATTCATCTTTCCCCTTGAAAAACAACCATTTCTTGACATGGGTACCTTGGCGGACTAGCATATGTCGAGTACAATATAGGCGCGTAGCTCAGGGGGAGAGCGCTACCTTGACACGGTAGAGGTCGGCGGTTCAATACCGCCCGCGCCTACCATTTCCTCACAAACCTAAAGACATCCGACTTCCTTTTGGGGGAGTGGTGTCTTTTCTTGCGTGGATATAACGGTTTCTGAACAGGAAAATAATTTAGGACCTTTACGAAAAAATGGAAATGATTCAGTTATCGGTTCGGGAAGGGAATAGCCAGGCCTTTTCCAAAGGGATTTCTGCCAAAGCTGCGTTAGAAACATTGAACGGGACGGTTTCGCCGGAAGTGTTTGCGGTTACACTCAATGGGGTTGAAAAAGACTTGTTGGCTCCCTTGGAAGTTGACGGTTCTCTTGAGCCCCTGATGTTTGACTCTCCAGAAGGAAAAAACATTTATCGTCACAGCAGTACGCACATTATGGCTCAAGCGGTGAAAGAATGTTTCCCGACTGCCCAATTGACAATTGGGCCGGCCATTGAGGAAGGCTTTTTTTATGACTTTGGGTTTGAACGCCCTTTTACACCGGAAGATCTGGAGACAATCGAGAAACGGGCCCAAGCCATTATTGCTTCAAACCTGACCGTCACCCGTCTCGAAATGTCTAAGGCTGATGCCATTAAATATTTCCGAGAACAAGGGGAACATTACAAAGTGGAACTCTTAGAAGGGATCCCCGACGATCAGATTTCTCTTTATCAACAGGGAGACTTTATCGATCTCTGTCGAGGCCCTCATGTCCCCTCTACCGGACATATTAAAGCCTTTAAGCTGCTTTCTAGTGCAGGAGCCTACTGGCGTGGTGACGAACGGAATCCTATGTTGCAACGGCTCTATGGCACCTCGTTCCCATCCGATGAGGCCTTGCAGGCCCATTTAGACAATCTTGAAGAAATCAAACGCCGGGATCATCGGAAGTTAGGAAAAGAACTGGACTTGTTTAGCATTCAAGACGAAATCGGTCCTGGCCTCATATTGTGGCATCCCAAGGGAGCTCAGATTCGGCTATTGATGGAAAATTTTTGGCGGGAACAACACTTGGCCCATCAATACGAATTGGTCTATTCCCCCCATGTGGCGCGACTAGATTTATGGAAAACGAGTGGCCACCTCGACTATTACCGGGAAAATATGTATGCGTCGATGCCGGTGGAGTCTAGCGAATATCAGCTCAAACCCATGAATTGTCCGTTTCACATTATGGTGTATAAATCCCATTTACGTAGTTATCGTGATTTACCGATCCGTTACGGAGAACTGGGGACAGTCTATCGGTACGAACGGTCCGGAGTGCTCCATGGCCTTATGCGGGTTCGTGGCTTTACTCAGGATGATGCGCATTTATTTTGCCGCCCTGATCAATTAGCCGAAGAAGTCCAGAATGTCTTGAAATTCACGACATTCATGTTAGGAGCATTTGGATTTAGCGAATTCAAAATGTTTTTGTCGACTCGTCCTGAAAAAGCGGTAGGCACGCTTGACCAATGGGATCAGGCGACCCAGGCGCTTGAGACCGCGCTTAAAAATGGTGGCTTTGACTACCAAGAAGATCCTGGAGAAGGTGTGTTTTATGGACCAAAAATTGATGTCAAAATTCAGGATGCCTTGGGCCGTTCATGGCAATGTTCCACGATTCAAATCGACTTCAATAATCCGCAACGGTTTGGGTTAACCTATGTGGGAGAGGATGGGAAAACCCATCAACCGATCATGATTCATCGGGCTTTGTTGGGGTCGATTGAACGATTCTTTGGTATTCTTCTGGAACACTATGGTGGGGCTTTCCCAACCTGGCTGGCCCCGGTCCAAGTCGTTGTTCTTCCGATTTCCCAAAAACAGGAAGTCTATGCCCAAGAGGTTGGCCAAAAGCTTCGTAGGGAAGGCTGTCGTGTGGATCTAGACTTGCGAAATGAAAAGGTTGGCCTTAAAATCCGAGAGGCGGAGAAGGCGAAGGTTCCCCTGATGGTGGTTGTAGGGAATCGGGAGGCTCAAACGGAAACAGTCTCTGTCCGACAAAGAAATGGAAAAAACCTAGGAACAATGGCTATGATTGATCTGGTGCAACGTATTCGGGATGAAATACCCGAGGTTGTGAAGAAGGGTTCTTTTCTTTTCGAATGATTCGACAGACAACCCCCAAACAGCGGATTAATCATTTCATCAAAAATCCTGAAGTCCGGGTCATTGGGCCTGAAGGTGAGCAACTAGGGATCCTCAAGACCTCAGATGCGATCCGGCAAGCCAAAGAAACAGGCTATGACTTGGTAGAGGTGGCACCAACGGCAGACCCTCCGGTCTGTCGCATCATGGATCATGGGAAATTTAAGTATGAACAGAGTAAAAAAGAACATCGAATGCGGCTTAACCAAAAATCCACCCAGGTTAAGGAAGTCAAATTCCGCCCCCGGACGGACACGCACGACATGGAAACGAAAATCCGGCAGATCAGGGAATTTTTGGAAGAAGGGAATAAGACCAAAGTTACGATTATGTTCCGGGGCAGGGAAATGGCTAATCAAGGGCTTGGTTTCAAGGCGATTGAGAAAGTTGTTGAGGAGTTAAAAGGAGTCGGAACCATTGAAAGTCCTCCAAAAATGGAAGGGAGGAATTTGTATATGGTCGTGGCTCCCAAATAACTCACGAGGGGAAGTCAGACTTATTTTCCAACTGGGAAAAGGAAAACCAACGTGGCAAGAATGAAATTAAAAAATCACTCAGGAGCCAGCAAGCGATTTAAACGATCTGGTTCAGGGAAATGGATGCGACGAAAAGCGAAAGTACGCCATATCCTCACGTCCAAAGCGCCGAGGGTCAAAGCGCGCTTAGGAAAGGCAGCGGTCGTTTGCAAGGAAGATCAATATTCGCTGTCTCGATTACTGCCATATAAATAACTGGTTAGTAAAAATGGGCTATTGAACCATTCAATTTATAGCTATTTCCCTCATTTCAAGAACACATTGCTCAGAAAGTAGGATGGTTCATTAATTTTGGAAAAGCGATAACGCGATCAAAGAATCATGGTGCGTAAGGGGAAATGTTCAAAACGGGCCGCTGGTTCACCTGCCCAACCCGGGTGCGCCAAGACGCACCTTTCCTCGGGCCAGGCCAGAGGGCTTTTGGCGAGCGGAGCGTACACAGAGTAGGTGAGTACGACCAAGGGCCGACCTGCCTGCGCGAAGCCGCTCCGGCGAAGGGAGGGAACGCCGCTGGCGGACTTTTTCAACATTTCCAAAAAAGGAGATATGTTATGCCAAGAGTAAAAGGGGGCCCGGAAACTCGTAAGCGCCGAAAAAAGCGGCTGAAGCTTGCGAAAGGCCAATATGGTGCAAAAAGTCGGTTGTTTCGCACCGCCACGGAATCAGTAGATAAAGGGCAGGCGTATGCCTTTGCGGGACGAAAGCAGCGAAAACGAAACTTCCGTCAACTATGGGTTACCAGGATCAACGCGGCCGTTCGGGCGGAAGGTGTGACGTATAGTCAATTCATCCATGCCCTTAAGAAAGCCAATGTGCTGTTAAATAGGAAAATGTTATCAGAAATGGCGATTCACGATCCCCAAGGTTTTTCCCACCTCATTGCTCTCACCAAGGGAGAAGGGCAACCCTCTGCTGCTTAAACCTCAGCGTGGATAATCTCGAATTCAAACCCGGAAGTCGGCATATCAATTTGCCAATTTTCGAGCACTTCCGGGTGAAACTCTCCAATATAGCCTACAGCCTGGCCTTGACAACGAATTCTCCCTACCCGTCCCTCTAAAAACGAGGGGTGTATGGCCGGCTCCAGTTCGTAAGGCCACACCAGGTAATACATCAATAAATCCAAATAGCTATGCATTTCAGAGAAATTCGCACCAGGATGTGCGCTAATGGCGGCCAGGGATAACAGCGTGCGAGACCCCAGGTCGACTCCAAGGTCCAGTTGAGCAACTTCTCCCACTTCGAATAACAGGTGGGGATAAAATACACGAGGTGACAAGGCTTCCACCCGAAGAAGGCAGGGCAGAATGGATGGTCTTAGGCAGCTATAGGTTTGAGACATCACATTGTCCACCTCCACCAGGTGCTCCTGCTTCGTCTTAGTGAGACGCATCCGATCAATCAATTCCTGGCGAGAGGCCAGAATATTCGAAAAGATTTCCTGAAAACCAAATCCTACGAGAAGATCCCGAAGCCGATCACTCGTTTGTTCTTGCTCTGATAACGCTCCCACCGTAAAGGTCTGTGGCATGATGGGGGAAAAGGAGTCATACCCACGAGTAATGGCGACATCTTCTGCCACATCCATGACATGCATCAAATCATTTCGGAAGGGTGGTAATTTCACAGAGACGGATTGGCGGGTGGCTTTCACTTGATACCCATACGACACCAAGGCTTTTTGAATGGCATCCGACCCGAGGGGCATTCCCAGGGCTTGTTCGATGGCCTGAAGGGACAGGCGTTGCGAATGGCCCATATCCAAAGGGGTTTTCACGGTTTTACCCTGTTGGGTTTCATAGGGATAGGCAATGTCCACAGGTTCAATAGTGGCCCCACGGTCGACTAAATTGCTGGCAAAAATATTGAGGGCTAACAGGACCATACTCAGGTCTGTTCCCGTCACCTCGACAAGTAAGTCCGTGTCCCCTATCCGTACTTCGCCCAATTCTCGGCTATTAATAATGGGTGGAAAAGACAGAATCTGCCCGTCCGAATCCCAAAGTAAAGGGAGGCGTTCATATCCGGCTAAAATCGATCCAAATTCCAGGCCTTTAGGATGAACGGTCAGGACCTCATGGGGAGTCATTTTTTCGTCAAACCCCAGAGGGATGAATCGAATCTCATCCCGCTTCACCAATCCATAGGTCACCGGAAATATGATCGAGGATAAACGATATAATCCAATAGAGACGGTTTCCCGTTTCCGGCCATAAGCGTCCGCTAATTTTTCTTGAGTTTGTATACATTGTGCCAACCCATCTTGGGTCATGGCATAGCCTAAGGACGCGCAGGCTGCCACATACGGCCGAACGGTCTCCATCCCCTGCATGACCTGAATCCGTCGTTTGGCACGCCCACGGGAAGAAAAGAAGGGGTAAGGGGCCAGACTTCCATCAAGAACCGATCGGATTTGTCGAGCAATCCCTTCCACACACCATAAGTCAGGCCGGTTGGTGTCTTGAAGTTCAACACGCACTTCACCAGTGTCACTGGACACGTCTTTTACTTCCCCTTTTACATAGGGCATCCATTGTTCAACGTCGGACAGAGAGGCTGGTCGGCCTACGAGGTGTGAAAAATCTTGTAGAAAAATTGAAATCGTTGGCATGGTGACGAATTAATTATGAGGCTGTTGAATTATTCGAAATTCTTTCAATGCTGACTGGCTTTGCCCTATTCCATGGCTTACCAATAGCAAGAGGGAATGTTCAAAAAGGCGCACTGTCTCATCCACCCCACCTGCGCATGCCAAGACGTGCCTTTCCTCGGGCAAGGCCGAGACCGCCGCTGGCAGACCCTATGCCTTCGCGAGGGCATGCTTTTTCAACATTCCCATTATATGTTCCGGCGCATGTTGCGAACGGCTTCCAAGTCAGAAGTGAATAAATCGCGAATATCTTGGATTCCCAGAGCCACCATGGCCATTCGATCTAATCCCAGCCCCCAGGCAATGACCGGGACGGAAACACCTAAGGGGACCGTGACTTCGGAACGAAACAGCCCCGCTCCTCCGAGTTCCATCCAGCCGAGTTTGGGGTGTCGGACATGAAGTTCTACGGAGGGTTCGGTAAATGGGAAATAGGCCGGGAAAAACCGAATGTCTTTAGCTTCGGCCATTTCCGTGGCGAATAATTTCAGAAGTCCTAAAAGGGTGCGAAAATTTATATCGGAGCCTAGAACGATCCCTTCTACTTGAAAAAAGTCGGTGGCATGGGTGGCATCGACCTGGTCATATCGGAAGCACCGGGCGATAGAAAAAAACTTGCTGGGGATAGGCGGATTTTTGGCCAGAGTTCTCGCTGAAACCGCAGTCCCTTGGCTTCGCAAAATCAGGCGCTTTGCCCGTTCGCTATCATATTGATATTGCCATCCTTTTGAGCCGGTTGCGCCACCATTCTGATGCGTTTGTGCCACTTGGCTGAGAAAGGGTTCGGGAAGGCTTTTGGCTTTCTGGGGATTTTTGACGAAGTATACATCATGAATGGCTCTGGCGGGATGGAATTGCGGCATAAAGAGCGCGTCCATATCCCAAAATTCGGTCTCCACGAGTTCCCCGCGCATTTCCTGAAATCCCATACTGGTTAACTTGTATTTCACCGTATCGAGAAACTCTCTATACGGGTGGCGTCGGCCTACGGCCAGACGAGGCGGCCGAAGATTGATGGAATATTTTCGAAACGAATATTTCCGCCAAGATCCATCCTTTAACAATTCTGGCGTCAGCTGAGAAATTTCTTGGGCCGCCTCGTCCCGTAAATGGGGCAGCAGGCTGCGACCTTCCGTGGTGAGGGCATAGGAGCGTTCGGTATGGTCATCGACACGGAAAGGCTCCTGAGTATTCCCCCGTTTGACAGCATATTGCCGAATGAGATTTTGTTGGTTGGACAAAAATGAATCCAGGGGGAAGGCCCCCTCTTGAATTTGATTGAGGAGCCCTCGTAGCGCGCCGATGGTTTCACTGGCTTGGCCAGTGAGTTCCAGAACTCCCCCCGATTCCAATTGGACCACTCCTTCTTTTTTTAACAAACCGATGGCTCGGCTGAGTTCAGTCGGCTGGAATTGTCCTGTGGATTGCAGATCTTTGACGGTGAGAGAGTTTCCATCCTGATTGGCAGTTCGGACAGTCTGCACTATCCACTCAGGGGGCGATGTATCCTTCTGAAATCGTGTGCCAACTTCGGTGAGGGAAACATAGGTTGTTGTCGTCTCGAAAGTGAGGTTCACCAATTCTTTCGTCAAAAGCCAACCGAGGGCCATGCTCACTTGAGAGGAGGCCAACTCTGTATGTTGTACGAGTTGTTGATCCGTAAGGGGCTGAGGTTGTTTCCCAAGTGCCCGTAAAACCTGTATTTCCAATGGATGGAGGCTGTCAGTATTGGTGGGGGAATTCATGGAGCCGATTAGACAATCACCGTTTGACTCGTAGTTCGCATCTGGCGAATGGTCTCAGGAATATTGGCACTGCCGAAAATCGCCGAACCGGCAACGAGGACATTGGCTCCAACCTTAACGATGGAAGCCACATTATTCAGGTTAATTCCGCCATCTACTTCCAAATAGGCGGAACTGCCAGAATTGGTCAGCATGGTCCGAATCCGTCGAATCTTCTCCAAGCTGGAGGCAATAAACTCTTGCCCACCAAAGCCAGGATTCACAGACATCACCAGAACCAGATCAACCTCACTGATGATTTCCTCAAGGGTGGAAATGGAAGTGGCCGGATTCAGGGTTACTCCGGCTTTCACGTTCCGTTCTTTAATCGACTGGACCGTTCGGTGTAAATGCGGACATGTTTCAACATGGACAGTCAAAATATCTGCTCCTGCTTGGACAAATTCGGGAATAAAGGCATCAGGATTTGTCATCATCAAATGGACATCCAATGGTAAGGCCGTCACTTTTCGAATGGCCTCGACCATAGGAGGGCCAACGGTTAAATTGGGAACGAAGTGGCCATCCATGACATCAACATGAATCCAGTCGGCTCCAGCGGCTTCAACCTGTTGCACGGCTTCAGCCACACGGGCAAAGTCCGCTGAAAGAATCGAGGGTGCAATGAGAGGTGGGGTTGTCATAGTGATTCAGCCTTTTTGAACCGGCAAGCAAAGAATCCGTCCATGGTAAACGAGTGAAATGCCGTACACAAATGCCCCTGTGGTGTGATGAGCGAGTGTCCTGCTGAAGGCACCCAGGGGGTGACAGGTTCTTGGTGAAATTCAGGATGTTGTTGACAAAAGTCGGAGAGGAGTTCAGTGGTCTCCTCTGGTTCAATCGAGCAGGCACTATAGACTAAGGTTCCCCCTGGTCTCAAGAGGTCGCAGACCCGATGGAGAATTTGGCGTTGCCGCCTGTGCGAGTCAGCGATCACTGAGGGGGTTTTCAATAATTTCCCATCTGGGTGTCGCCGAAGAATGCCAAGTGCGGAACAGGGTGCATCCACCAAAATGCGATCAAATGGTTGTGCCTTAAGGACCTGAAGGGGGGGATCAGACCTTGAGGAATTTAACGATGGGGAGCTCTCGACCTGGTCAGCCAGATCCCACTGCATGGGATTGACCATAGTGATTCCCATCCGTGCACAGTTGCTCACAACTCGCTTTAATCGGCCTGAGTGGCGATCAAGGGCAAGAATGGTCCCTTGATTGTTCATCAATTGTGCCAGATGTGTGGTTTTTCCTCCTGGGGCGGCACAGGCATCAAGGATGTGTTCACCGGGCTGAGGGTCAAGAATGAGGGGAATCAGTTGCGCGGCTTCATCCTCCACATAACACCAGCCATCTTGTAACGCTTGAAGTTGGCCAGGATTTCCACATTTGTGCAACGTCAATCCAGCAGGGCTTACGGCTGTTTCCTGTGCGCCCAATCCTTCGTCTCGGAACCGGGCGAGAAGAGCGGAGCGTGAACAACGTAACGTATTGGTTCGAACCGTCAATGGCGGAATCCCAATCGTTTGTTTGCAAAGATGTGCGGTGTATTCGAGTCCAAAGGACTTTATCCAGCGTTCCACCAACCATACCGGGCAGGAATACCGAATGGAAAACGCCATAATTGGCTCCACGGCGGGGTCGGGCATGGGTGGAGTGGGTTGCCTGAGCACATTGCGTAAGACTCCATTCACAAACCCGGACCAATTATGACCTGGTTGTTTTCGAATGAGCTGAACAGCTGCATTCACAGCCGCGAAGGCTGGAATGCGATCCAAGTAGAACAATTGGTACGCTGCAACCCGAAGTGTGGTGGCAACGGTCAGCGGAAGCCGAGCCATGGCCTTATTGGATACCTGATCCAAGCGCCAGTCCAGGGTGATGTAACGCCGCAACACCCCATGGACCAATTCAAACGCCAGATGCCGCTCCTGTTCGGAGGCCACCCAATCTTTGGTAACTTGATCGAAAACGTCATCGGTGAACGCCCCCGTACGTTCAATCGTCTGTATGGTGACTGCCGCAATTTTTCTCGCGCTCCATGGCTTTTTGGACGTGGAAAGGGATGATGGGGCGACGGGAAATGCGGCCTTGAGCTCTCCCATAATTACACCCGGGGTCCCGTCGTTTGTTTGACTAATCGAGCTGCGAGGGCTATGGCATCCACTAGGCTGGTAGAGTCGGCCTTTCCTTTTCCGGCAATATCATAAGCCGTTCCGTGATCGACAGATGTGCGAATGATGGGCAATCCTACGGTGATGTTTACACAATGACCAAAGGCCACGGTCTTGAGCGGAATCAGTCCCTGGTCATGATACATGGCCACACACCCATCAAAACCCCCTCGTAGAGCCCTTCCAAACAAGGTGTCCGCCGGATGGGGCCCGGTGCAGGAAATTCCCTGTTTTTGCGCCTGACGAATTGCGGGTTGAATCAGGCGACGTTCCTCATTTCCAAATAGCCCATTTTCCCCGGCATGAGGATTAAGCCCTGCGATGCCAATACGAGGGTTCTGAATGTGGAACAATTGGGTGAGCCCTTGGTGCGCCAGCCGAATAGCGCGTAAAATATTGGCAGACGTCAGTACATTGGGCACTTCTCGAAGAGCAAGGTGTGTGGTGGCGAACGAAATTTTCAAAGGTCCGCCCACAATCATCATGCCTGACTCTTTTGCCTTCGTCAGGTCGGCCAACATTTCCGTATGGCCGGGATACATGTGTCCGGCTAAATACATGGCGTGTTTATTAATTGGTGCCGTAACGATACCATGGACATAACCGGTATGTGCTAACTGAACGGCTGTTTGAATGCAGGTCACCGCCATGTTCCCAGAACGTGCCGTGCCCCGCCCAGACCGGACTGGTTGAACTGGGTTGGGAAAGGGGTCCAATACAGAAAGGTGGTCTTTACGGAATATCCGAATATGGCTGGAAGCTTCATACCTTTCCCCAGGCCCGAGAGCAAGGGGGCTTCCTAAGGAACGGGCGGTCTGTTCGAGAATGGTGTGGCTGCCAATGACTAAGGGACGACAGATTCGCAAGACTTTAGGAAGCTGCAAAGCCTTCACGATAATTTCTGGGCCGATCCCTGCAGGATCTCCCATGGTGATTGCCAGAAACGGTTTGGTTTGTTGTTTGGAAGGCATACTGGGAGTTACTTGTGCGAGAGGGATTTTTTAGTAGGGTGTTTGGGCGGAGACGGGGGTTTTTTACTCGAAAAGGTCTGGCGTGCGAGATCGATGATAGCTTGAACAGGCTTTTTGGTGCGCTGGGCCAAGTCAAGACAATCACGATATTCCGGAGTGACTTTCGTCTGCCCATTACCTAGATCCGCGATTTTCATACGGACCGATCCACCCAACATTCGAATTGTCTGAAACGTGCGAGGCAAAACCGCTCGTCCCAATTCCTGGATTCGAATGCCTAGCGTGGAGGTCTCGGAAAATAACACAGAAGTCAGGGCGCGAAGATCTTGTGGGAAGGCCACGACCGAAAGAATTGTTCCTGGCCGACTGCGTTTCATAATGGCAGGGGTCAATGTGACGTCAAGGGCCCCAGTCTGGAACAGCCTATCCATAATCCCTTCATACAATTGGGGGTTCATATCATCAAGATTCGTCTGAAGCTGAATTATACGCTCCGAATGCGTCGAGGGCATCGTCGGTTGGGTTTCTAAAAAGAGGCGTAACACATTGGGCCATCCAGGGGGATCAGCTGTTCCCGCCCCATAGCCCACCTTTTGTAGTGTTAAGGCAGGAAGAGGCCTAAAATCTGAAGACAGGGTCTTGGCTAGGGCGATGCCAGTGGGAGTGGTCAGTTCCAATGCGGGACCGGAGGAGTAAATAGGTATCCCCTGGGCCATGTATGCCACTGCGGGGCCCGGTACCGGTAACTGGCCGTGGGCCGTAGAAACCATTCCTGCTCCAACGTTAATGGGCGAAACAGAGACCGTGTCAATTTCTAGATGCGCTAAACCGAGTAAGGTTCCCACAATATCCACGAGAGAGTCGATCACTCCCACCTCATGAAAATGGACCTGGTTCAAGGGTTGTCCATGGGCAATCCCTTCCGCTTCGGCAATGAGTTGGAAGGCGTGTTGCGCCTTTGACCGAATGAACGATGGGAGACCACTCTTTGTCAGAATTTTTCGAATTGTCGAAAAGGACAATGGCTTGGTAAAGCCGGATTGGATATCTACATCGACCTTCGTGGCTCGAACCGTATTGCGAATCACCTGGTGGGTTTTCAGGCGATAGCCTTTTAAGGCAAGAGTCTTGAGACCCTGTTGCAATGTTCGCAAGGGGACACCCAGGTCTACCAAGGCACCCAGAAACATATCCCCGCTCAGTCCAGAAAACCCATCTATATGTAAATGGTTAGTCATTAATTTCTTTACTATGTCAGATAAGGTCAAAACGGTATCATAGCAAAATTCCCAAAGAGACCATACGAAACCCTACTAAAAGAGAACCGAAATGTGAGGAACCGATTAGGGCTACTTTTAGATGGCTGGGACAGCGTATGGTTCGACGTGCACAAGGTCACGCGGGATGTCCAGATTTCAAACAGGATGCCGGCCCCAATCATTTTCTTTCGGAAGAGACCTAATGCTAACTGGAGCCCAGTCAGACATAGCCATGCTGGCGAAACCATTTTACTGCCTTCTCCAAGGCCATTTTCACTGGGGTTTGGGGAAGGTCCAGTTCCTGCTGAGCTTTGGTACAATCATAGTGCATCCGATACTTGGCCATGCGGACCCCCTCTAGGGGAATTCGTGGGGGCTTGTGTGTTACCCAATCGGAGACCCATTTATTCATATGTGCCATGGGGACTACTACCCGCCATGGCAATCGAATATGCGGGGGAGGAATCCCTGTGAGCTGGCTGAGCATGTGGCAAATGTCCTTGAGCATGAGGTTTTGATTTCCCAGAATATACCGTTCTCCAACCCGCCCCTTTTTCATCGCCTGAACATGACCACAAGCCACATCCTCGACATCAACTAAGTTCATTCCTGTCTCCATATAGGCAAACATCCGACGTCGCATAAATTCCACAATGATCTGTCCAGTTGGCGTGGGCTTCACATCCCGTTCGCCCACTGGGGCGGTTGGATTCACGATAACGACCGGCAAACCCTGTTGAGCCATCTTCAACACTTCTTGCTCCGCCAAATACTTTGATCGCTTATAATCCCCGGATAATTGGTTTTCAGATGGGAAAAACTCCTCGCGACCTAGTCCCCCCCCATCAGGAAGCCCGATGGCTCCAATCGTACTGGTATACACGATTCGGTCAACACCAGCCTCCGCAGCAGCTGTCAATAATTTTTTTGTGCCTTCAACATTGACCTTATAAAAAGTTGTAGGGTCTCGATCCCACAACGCATAATGGGCTGCCACATGATACAAGGCCCGGCAACCGGATAAAGCCCGTTGCAATGAGGGCGAATCCTGTAAGTCACCCTCAACCGTTTCGACCGGCAATTCTTCCAGGTTTTTCAGATTGCTCGTGGGACGTACCAACACACGGACGTCATCCCCATTGGCGACTACGGCACGAGTCACTGCAGCCCCAATGAATCCTGAGGATCCCGTAATCAGTACTTTCATGAGAATTGTTGGTTTTAAAAATTCAGAGTTATGGCTATTTATATATTTAAAAGAACATATTGCTAAGAAAGAAGGATGGGTGAGTAGTTTTTGAATAGCAAAAATGGTTGACGGTCATACCAGAGGGTTTTCTTAGCCTCTCTTGGGAAAGGGTGGAACGGAAACGTTGCCCAATGCTGAGGCAACGTACAGTGGTGAATCAAGAACGACGGGCCATGATATAGGAGGCAATTTCCCGCAAAGGATCCGCCCGGTCATCAAAGGATTCCAGGCGTTGAATGGCTCGTGCCACTTGGTCTTCACCCAATTGCCGAGCACCTTCAATCCCAAAAAAAGACGGATACGTTTTCTTCCCTCGCTTTTCGTCCGTGCCCGCATCCTTTCCTAACTCCTCACGCGTACCCACCATGTTGAGCACATCGTCGGCAATTTGAAACGCCAACCCGATATCTTCTGCATAGCCCGTTAAGGAGGCCAATTGTTTAGTTGTTGCTCCTCCAATCATTCCTCCAATGCGAACAGCTGCCCTGATTAAACGTCCCGTTTTACAAGTATGGATTTGTTGAAGATGGGTCAGATCAACCTCTTGATTTTCAGCCTGAATATCCATCACTTGTCCTCCCACCATTCCCCGGTGACCGGAGCCGAGTGCTAATTCATGTACAATGACCAATTGTTGTATAGCTGTCAGATCATCGCCTCCCTCTTCATTGCTACACAACTCAAACGCCATCGTGAGCAAGGCATCTCCGGCTAAAATGGCCATCCCATCCCCGAACACTTTATGGTTGGTGAGTCGACCTCGTCGGTAATCATCATCATCCATTGCTGGCAGATCATCATGAACAAGGGAATACGTGTGTACGAATTCCAAGGACGCCGCATATGGCAGCACCGCATCTCGGTCATAGCCCAAGGCCTGAGCGGCGGCAATCGTCAAAATAGGCCGGATGCGTTTCCCTCCACCCAACAGGCTATAACGCATGGACTCATATAATTTTTGAGGTTCAACCGAGGAGGCTGGGATCGCCCCTTCCAGAAACTGGTCAACTCGTTGACGCTGCTGATCTAAATAGAGTTGAATGTTCACAAAGGAGCGAAAAGACACGATGGAAGGATAGGGGGAATCGTGTCGGACCCTATCAAAAGGATTTTTTGAGTGTCAAACAAGCGCAAACAGGGGTTAGGGCAGGGCCTTAAGAGGCCTTTTCCAATTAGGGTACCCAATTGTGTTCATCTTAATCTACAAAGTATACTCTAATCTATGAGCATTCGAAA
The DNA here is from genome assembly GCA_036443915.1 of Nitrospirales bacterium. GTDB lineage: Bacteria > Nitrospirota > Nitrospiria > Nitrospirales > UBA8639 > Nitrospira_E. Next base: position 5,513 of record JAZFZJ010000123.1, on the reverse strand, counting down.
TCGAGGAGGAGAATGGGAGCCCTTGCTTCTTGGCATTGAACCGGAAAACTGCGGGGTGTGTCACGAAGGTCTGTACCGAAATCTCACCATGCTTCGTGGAGGGTGGTCTCGTTGCAGTATCTGTGAACACTTTGTTCATTATAGTTGTCTTGCTAGCGGAAAAGTGTCCTTCCTGAAACGACGTCCGCGCGTGTGCCAGACTTGCGATACTCAGCAACCTACCTTTCACTCACGCACGTCTACCTCGTCGGTTCCAACAGAAGTCAAATAATGTACAATCCTGATCTTTCCGCTCAACGATCTGTAGGATCGAGCAAACTGTCGACCTCCTTTCTTTATTTTTGTCTGGCTCCTCTCCTTGGTGCCTTTACTGGGTTTCATACTGCCAGTTATATGTTAGCTGGCCTTTATACCTGGCCTCGAACAAGCCGCGTGATGGTCCTGATCATAGGAATGCTCATTTTTTCATATGAATTTATTTTTAAAAACCATACGTCCTTGCCTCACCCTAAATGGAAATATTCTTCCCTTGAATCGGTGATGTACACGTGTATCTTTCCCTTCCTGATCGGGATAGGGGTGCTTTGGGTGTTGGCCGGATTCTCTCCTTAGAACATCTCCACCACCCTGAGCTACCGTCAAAATCTTATTGATTTTAACTATTGAGGAGACAGCCACATGAAAAATGTTGAATTGACGGTCGAAGGCACCATGTTGACGATTAAGGTAGACCTCTCAAAAGACTTTGGGCCGTCTTCATCAGGGAAAACCACAATTATTGCCTCGACCGAAGGGAACGTCACCATACCTACCCGTGAGGAGAAAATTGGATTAAATATTTATAAAAAGAAATCCTAATGTTTTTCCTCAACTCCCCAAGCTTCACGTAAGACTTGGCCAGTTCGTGAAGTATTGACCTGCATGACGGACTCCGGAGTACCCTCCGCCACAATCAATCCACCTTGGTCTCCCCCTTCCGGTCCCAGGTCAATAATCCAATCGGCATTCCGAATCACATCCACATTATGTTCGATGACGAGAACAGAATTTCCTGTCTCTACCAACCGGTCGAGAACATCCAACAGCCGTTGAATGTCCACAAAATGAAGACCTGTGGTGGGCTCATCCAAAATGTAGAGTGTCCGGCCCGTGGGCCGCTTGGTAAGTTCTTTTGATAGCTTCACACGCTGGGCTTCTCCGCCGGACAGGGTGGTTGCCGATTGTCCCAACTTAATATAGTGAAGGCCAACATCCGAAAGGGTTTGGAGACGGCTACGAATGGGTGGGATATTGACAAAAAATTCTAGCGCTTCTGCGACTGTCAGGTTCAACACTTCAGCGATGGTTCGCCCTTTGTAGGTCACATCTAACGTTTCCCGGTTATATCGCTGACCTGCACAGGCTTCGCAGGTCACATAAATATCCGGAAGAAAGTGCATTTCAATTTTTATCAGACCATCCCCTTGGCAAGCTTCACATCGTCCGCCTTTCACGTTAAAACTGTAGCGGCCTGGCTTATATCCTCGCACACGAGACTCTGGAAGTTGCGCAAATAAATCGCGAATAAAACTGAAGAGGCCTGTGTAAGTGGCGGGATTCGAACGTGGCGTCCGTCCGATAGGAGACTGGTCGATATCTATTAACTTATCCAAATGCTCAAGGCCTTTTATGACTTGACACCCTTCAAAGACCGGTTTTTTCTGAGCAAAGCCCTGTTCAAGTGATCGGAACAGGACATCCACCACCAAAGTACTTTTCCCTGATCCCGACACACCCGTCACACAGGTCAACACACCCAACGGAAAAGTTACCGTAATCTGTTGCAGGTTATGTTTTTCCGCGCCAATTACCGACAGAAACCCTTTGGCCTGACGCTGCCGAGGTGGTAGCGATACACGTCGAGTCCCCTTGAGATACTGACCCGTTACCGACATTGGATGAGCCATGATGACCGAGGGGGGACCATGAGCCACGACCCGGCCGCCTTCAACTCCGGCCCCTGGCCCCAAATCCAGCACATAGTCTGCCGCACGCATAGTTTCTGGGTCATGCTCGACCACCACCACCGTATTCCCCATATCCCGCAACCGCAATAGCGTCTGCAATAACCGTCGGTGGTCCCACTGGTGCAACCCGATACTCGGTTCATCCAGAATATACAACACACCCACCAACCCGGATCCGATTTGCGTGGCTAATCGAATCCGTTGCCCCTCGCCTCCAGATAATGTGGCAGAAGGGCGGTCCAGCGTAAGGTACGTCAATCCAACGTTGAGCAAAAACTCCAATCGTTCCCGAATCTCTTTGATGATGCGTTGGCCAATCAATCGTTCCCGATCCGTGAGTTCCAAGGCTTCAATGAAGGCCAATGTTTTCCCCACAGACCACCGAGTCACTTCGGCAATCGACTGCCCCCCAATTTTAATCGCCAAGCTTTCCTTTTTTAATCGGGCGCCACCACAAATTTTACACGGGATGTCGAACGTCCATCTTTCCCGTTCCGGGCACCCCGAAGGCTCATACCCAATCCCGTCACACCCGGGACAAGCCCCATGTGGGCTGTTAAAGGAAAAAACCCTGGGAGCCACTTCCGAATAACTCACCCCACACTCCAAACAGGCCAGATGTTCGCTATAAATCCGAACCTGCTCATCTTCCGTCATTACACCGATGAGCCCCTGCGCCATCTTGAGCGCGGTTTCCACTGAATCCGCCAACCGTCGTGCTGCGCCCGTATCCGACTTGACGATAAGCCGATCAATCACAATCTCGATCGTATGTTTTCGCTGTTTGTGTAGATTGATGGACTCCCCAAGATTCCGTATCACGTCATCAATGCGGACCCGAACAAACCCGGCCTTCCGAGCGGCAAGCAGTTCTTTTCGATATTCCCCTTTCCGTCCTCTCACTATAGGAGCCAAAATCTGAATTTTGGTACCTAGGGGAAGCTCCAAAATAACATCCACCATTTGTTGAACCGTTTGCGCAGCAATGGGATTGCCACATTGATAACAAAATGGCTTCCCGATTCTGGCAAACAGCAGACGAAAATAATCGTAAATTTCTGTAACAGTTCCCACCGTGGATCGAGGGTTATGGCTGGTCGTTTTTTGCTCAATGGAAATGGCTGGGGAGAGCCCGTCAATGGAGTCCACATCAGGTTTGGTCATTTGCTCGAGGAATTGCCTAGCGTAAGCCGAAAGCGATTCCACATACCGCCGCTGGCCTTCGGCGTAAATGGTGTCGAAGGCTAAGGATGATTTCCCCGATCCGCTTAATCCCGTAATGACGACGAGTTGATCACGAGGAATGTCTAGGTCGAGATTCTTGAGATTGTGTTGGCGGGCGCCTTTAATCACAATAGCGTTGTGCATGGAAGCAGAGTATAACATAGGAATGGAGTGGACTAAGTTCCCTCTTTACGTGTGAGAATTGACCCTTGCTTAAGGGGTCGGATACAATATTTTAAGTTAACTGTGCCATACTGCCAGAAAGAATCTTTCAATTAGTTTTTCTCATACCTACCATTTTTTTCCCTTACCAAGAGGAATTTCATGAAAAATCTGAAAGCGATTTTCATCTGGCCTTGCCTTTTGCTGGCCTTGTTCTGGATTCCTGTGACATGGGCTGGCAAATATGAACTTACCCGCAATAGCGTGGAAGATCCCAAGGATGTCGATGCCAAAGAGATTTCCCTTTTTCGCGTGAAGTTGGGGGATCCAGAAGCTAACGCGGTAGAGGCGTTGGTTGAAAAACGGATTTCCGGAGTGCGAGCGGAACAAGAAGGAACCTTTATCTTACTGTGGGACAAGGAAAATCCTACGGGGGCTATGGCAGGTGTTCGCATTACCGATGGAAAAGTCGACTTAATTTTTATCAATAATCGTTTTGCGCATAAAGTGCGTGGGATCTTTCGGCATGTCTTAGGAGCTTCTACCCTTAAACAAATTCGTGATCTTCTCGGGCCTGAGGATTTCCCAAATGAGACATTGATGGGAGCCAAGCTCTTGTACGAGAAAAAGGGAGTCCTGGTGAATTTCCTTGAACGCCAGGTCAACGTTGAATTCTGCCTGGGGTGTCCAGATTTATTTTCTGGGTTTTAAGGACAAGGGAGAGTGCCACTCCGCCTCTTCTTCCAGTTCGTTTCCGCTTTTACATCTATCCTAATTGAGGGTGGTGCTTTCCCAACTCGGCTGGCCTTTTTAAGAGTGGGAACCACACCATCGGTACGCCACTTTCCGGAATTCTCTCCCTATGGAAGACCGAGTTCTTTCCACTCATCTCATTGAAGAAGAACAAAGTCTCGAAGGGACCCTTCGGCCTCAGCGATTAGCTGAGTACATTGGGCAAGAGCGCATGAAAGAATCACTCCGAGTCTGCATTGCTGCCGCTCTGGGACGTGGAGAAGCCTTGGACCACACCATTTTTTACGGCCCTCCAGGATTAGGGAAAACAACCATTGCACATATCATTGCCAAAGAAATGGGCGGTACCATTCGTTCAACTTCAGGATTGGTGCTCACCCATGCCGGAGACCTGGCGGCAATTTTGGCCAACCTCCAACCCCGGGATGTCCTGTTCATTGACGAAATTCACCGATTGCCGCCGGCGGTTGAAGAGGCGTTATACCCCGCCATGGAGGATTATCAAATTGATTTAGTGATCGGGCAAGGTCCCTCCCTACGAACCATGAAATTGGATCTCCCGCCTTTTACTCTCATTGGCGCGACAACTCGCGCCGGCGCATTAACCTCACCTCTGCGGGAACGCTTTGGGTTAGTGTATCGACTGGGTTTTTACCTACCGAAAGAATTGCAAGTGATCATCGCTCGATCGGCCCGACTTCTTGGAGTCCACATTGATGACGATGCGGCCGGAGAAATTGCTAGACGTGCCAGAGGAACTCCCCGTATCGCCAATCGCTTGATCAAACGGGTACGTGATTTTGCTGAGGTTAAAGCCCAAGGACACGTGACGTGTCAGGTGGCGGATGAAGCTTTACGATGGTTAGGCATCGATCAGGCTGGGTTTGATGAAATGGACCGGAAAATCTTGCTGACCATTATCGAAAAGTTTAAAGGAGGCCCGGTGGGAATCGAAACCTTGGCCGCAGCAATTCAAGAAGAGAAATCCACCGTAGAAGATGTTCACGAACCGTATTTACTGCAATCAGGCTATTTGGATCGAACGGCTCGTGGCCGGCAAATTACCTCAAAAGCCCTTCAACATTTCGGCAAAGCCGCGAATTTCTTCTCTATGGACCTTTAAGAAACTTTTTTCCCCCTCCTAAGACAATACAGCTCCTCATCACCTAGGTAAATTTTCTATGTTCACCTCGCCAGGCCCCTCTTTTGGCCTATTGACGGCATAAGAAACATAAAAGATATAGTAGGAATGTTAGTCAAGCTCCCTTAAATGCAGGAATATGGCCGTGCTCTTTGTAGATGTCTAAAAACATAAAATATTGAGGGTTTTATTAATGCGCACATACCGCCCCAACAACTTTCGCTCTT
>JAZFZJ010000122.1:0-9587 GCA_036443915.1 Nitrospirales bacterium | reverse complement strand
AAATGTACAGACTGGGGGGAAAAGTCTCCCCTTAAAAACGTAGTGAAAAGCGTAGTGGAATGCACGGGTAAAGCGGGGGTATTTGGGGGTAACTGGGGGTAGACCTGAAGGGGCAGGTTCGCCTGTGTTTATAAGGGTTTTCGAGCGTTTTCAAGGGGTTAGGGAGACCCATAGGTGCCGGTCTGTGAAACCGGCATTCTCCCAGTCCCAGGTTTCTTCCAAGGGTCTGAGGATACGTAGAGGCTGTAGCCTGTATTAAGGAATTGATGCAGGTTTGGTACGTGGTGTACGAGAGCGGGAAAGTTGAGCGATCGGTATGTGGTTGGCATACATTTGCAGAAGGCCCAATTCTTCATCGTCTTGCTCAAGCACGGGGGTTATCGCTAGATCAGTGTAGGCGTGTTTCTGCGGGTCGGCCTTGACCTGTTTGAGGATACGCTGGAATTTCCAGACGAGCATTCCCCATTTCAATCCGGTATGGAGTACGTCATAGATTCGCTTGGGATAAAACCAAATTGGGTTTTCTCGTGGGAAAGTTGGGCGCCGCGTGGTTCGGATCTTCCGGCGGAAGATGCCTCCTTCCAAGGGGTGAACGTTTTCAATAGTGGTGCAGCCATAAAACCAGGTAAGGAAGGAAGTCACCTTGTTAATGTTTTGTCCCTTTGCCGCTGCTCGGCGGATTACCGTTTTCACATGTGCAGGTGTGTAATATTGTTGCCAGGCCGCGCGGTAGATCTGCTGCCAATCCTGCTTCGACATTTGGGGATGCTTCACCGTGACATGTTCAAGATCATACTGATTCATGTCTGGCTCCATCCAGATGCCTTGTTGGTGGAGGCGCTGATGATCTTCTGACCCGGGAAGAGGAGTCAGGCAAAAGAATTCCAAGCAATCTAACGGGAGTTCTTTTTGGATAATGGCAATGTCCCGAGCGATGGTTTCTGGGGTATCGGCTGGAAACCCGAGGATATATCCCGCCACGGTTGTGGCCCCATGATCTTTCCACATCTGCGTCATTTTGCGGTATTCCCAGATTTTATTTTGACGCTTTTTCGCACCCACGAGTGAATCCGGATTAATGTTTTCTAAGCCAATGAACACATTGCGGGCTCCTGCCCTGGCACATTTCTCAATAAACCTGGGGATTTTATGGCACATGGTGTCAACTTGAATGGTGAACGAAATGGGAAGGCCCTCTTTTTCACGCATGGCAATACATCGATCAAGGATCGCTTCCCAGTCTTTATTCCTGGCGAAATCGTCGTCGGTAATGAAAAATCGCCGGATGCCTTGAGCGAAGTTATCCCGGATGAGTGCCTCAATATCGTCGGCTGAGCGCCATCGGGATTTTCGTCCCTGAACATTAATGATGGTGCAAAAGCTACATTGAAAGGGACAGCCGCGTCCTGCATCAAAACTCGATAGCCGGCCCAGGGTGTGCTGGATAATATGGGCAGGGAGAAAGGGTGCTGGCGCGTCTTGCAATCCGGGTAATTGATCCATCACGTTATAGAGGGGTTTCAGTCGGCGGTGATACGCGTCTTGAAGCAGTACGTCCAAATGTTCTTCTGCTTCTCCAGCATAGAGGGTTATGCCCTTATCCATGGCCTGTTGTAGGTCAGTGGGAAGTGAGGGCAGCATGGAAAGACAACCACTGACATGAAAGCCCCCAATCACTACCGGAATTCCCGATTGCAAAAAATGCTCGGCCAAATCTACCGCATGTGGAAATTGATTCGTCTGAACCCCAACCAGTCCCACGATGCCATGTCCCGCTTTTTTGATTGACTTGACGATCTGCTTAATTGGAAGGACGGTATTGGTCTCATCATAGGGGTCAATCAACAGATTAACGTCTTCCCCGAGAACCTGACGTTTCGCACAATCAAGTGTCAAACCGTACAAGGCGGCCAGGGTGTTGGAGGGAATGGATGAGCGAAGCCACTGGATAACATAGCCTTGATCATCATAATGCGATGGTTTAATGAGGACGAAACGAAAAGTAGAAGTTATGGACATGGGAAGAAGAATTTATGGTGGTGAAAACCCTGATTGGGTTAATCGAGGAATGGCTTAGTATACGTCTTAATGTTTCATCCTATGTTTCAAGCATTTGGATAGTAGGGAAGAATGATCAAAGAATCAATAGAGAAATGCAACATTGGGATTATTGGCAGATTGTGAATCTCCCAAAATGTAATCACCCTTTTGGAGTTCCCCGGTGTTTGGGTGGGTGTAGACGAAGATAGACATATGTCCTTTATGACGAAGTCGGTGAAAGGGGCGTGGAGCCAGGAAGGGAAAAGGGCTCAGGTGTCCCGAACGGGAGCGTTTCCACGTAGAGGGAGGTGGAGGGGAACGCAAAACTTGTCCCGTGACCTTCTACAATTTCTTTGACTTTGTAGGCCAACTGTTCTTTTACTGCCAGCCATTCTCCCCATTCCGTGGTTTTCGTGAAGCAGTACAACATTAAATCGATACTAGAAGCGCCAAAGGAATCCAAATACACAAACGTCTTTGTTTTGGTGGGGTCGGTTTCAAAATCAGGATGGCTGTGAAGGTAATCTGAAATATCTTGTATGATGTCTCGAAGCTGTTCTTTAGTCGTTCGATACTCCACGCCAATGCTCCAGTAAATGCGCCGTTGGGTCATACGTGAAAAATTAATGAGGGCTTCACTGGCTAATTTAGAATTGGGAATCGTGACAAGGGCTTTGTCAAAGCGGCGGACTTTCGTGGCCCGAAATCCAATATCTTCGACGGTACCTTCTACATCGGGAGTTTTAATCCAATTCCCTTTTTCAAACATACGATCAAGAAAAATCGTGAGGCCGGCAAACATATTGCCAATGAAACTTTGAGCCCCTAGGGCAACAGCCATTCCCACTAATCCTAAGCTGCCTAATACGGCGGCCACATTAAAGCCCCATTCCTGAAAAATTGCGGCCACGCCTAGGCAGACGATAAGGGCTTTGGCCACCTTTACAAAAAATCCTTTGACCGTTTCATGCATACTGGCGCTTCCAAATAAGCCAATGGCACGGTCGAATAACGCGGAAAGTGGATCGATGGCGCGGAAGATGGCCCAGAAAAGGGTAAAGGCAATCAGGGACCTGACGACTTGAGCAAAGATGTCAGAGAGGGTTTCGGAGAGTATGACATATTGCCCGGCGATATAGAGACCGACCACCACAAAGGCAAATTCCAGTGGTTTTTCGAGGGTTTCTAAGATTTGATCGTCCAGGTCAGTCTGGGTTTTACGGGCCATTCGCTGAACGGATTTCATGGCGGTGTGAAAAAAGATTTTCCTTGCTAACAAAAATAGCAGGAAGATTCCGGCAGCGAGAAAAAGCTCACCCATGTTGGTGCCGAATATTCCGGTGTCCCAAACCTTGAGGACTTCTTCCCAAAATCCTTGAATCATAGCGTTACAATTTTTCTTAGAGAGATAGTGGAATGAGGGACGGGCTCAAAAATTGGTCAATGGTACCGGAGCGGAGGTTTTTGGGAGCTCGAAACGAATGTTGGAGATTAAGGGTAAAAGAAATGCTTGCATACGTCAATTATGGCCATGTTATGGCTGTTCCATTCATATCAATAATAAGGAAGAAGATTGACATCTGATGCGGGAAAAACATGTACGAGACAATCAAGTCCCTATGCTGATTGGCAAGGCTTCGTGATTTCTAGAAACCTGAGAGAAATATGCTAGGATATATTCCAGGTGGGTAGTACGGACAGGATTGAAAGGAACGAAATTCATGAAGGTCTTTATTGTCAAAATAGGTGTTGTATTTCTTATGGGGATAATTTTTAACATGGGTTGTGCCACTTCATCTAGAGAACAAAACACTCGTCAAGAGGACATTGGGTTCGGGATTGTGGAAGGGACGAAAGGATATCAGCAAATCCAAAAGGCATTCATGCCTACCAATGAGTCCACTGTAACCGTTCAAGGGCAAGTCTTTCAGATTGAAGGGGCTGCCTATGTGGTGCACACTCGGGACAATTTCGAGGTTCGGCTCCCTATCGATGAAAACACACGGATTGACCGCCCCGCTCATGTGGGTGATTGGATTCAAGCGTATCTGGATCAGGCCGGTCGAGCCCGGTTCATTCAAAACATTGATGATCAGATTGACTTAGAGTAAGTCGGGAATACTCTCACCCTTTGCGTACCCTTCAACTGAAGCCCAAAGTCGCCATAGCAAGTTGAGTACATCTGGAATTGTTAGGAACAATGAAGCCATTGGGGATGTCATTGGGGGAAATGGTCTGTCCAGCCGGGAAACCGTCGTTTTTTTAGTGGCATGGGAATACCTCGAATAAATGATTGACGGAATAGACTGACCAATGATGTCCCAAGCGAAATCTACAATTAAGTGGGCAATCAAGACCTTTCATCAATTGTCCGTAGATCAGCTTTTTGATGTGCTTCAGTTGCGGGTTGCGGTCTTTGTTGTGGAGCAAAGGTGTGCCTATCCTGAATTGGATGATCACGATCGACATGCCGAGACCAGACATCTTTTCGGGCGTGATGATTTTGGTCACCTGATAGCGTATGCGCGTATCCTTCCGGCAGGGCTGACTTATCCTGAGGTGAGTCTAGGGCGTTTTGTCGTGAAGGCCCAGGCGCGTCGGAAAGGGGTCGGTCATCAACTGTTACAGACAGCTTTGGATGAGATTCAACGATGTTGGCCTGGCCGTGCCATCAGACTTGCTGCGCAGGAATATCTTCAAGGCTTTTATGAACACCATGGTTTTACACGGGTATCGGATATGTACCTTGAAGATGACATCCCTCATGTTGAAATGCTGAAGGAACCTTGATGAAATCTTAATGAAATTGTAACCCGATGTGTCATCCTCCCCATAAATTCGTGTTAATCTTCTGTCAATGAAAACAGTACCGCTTGGTGATGTATCACTCGACGCGTTCCTCGCCGAATACTGGCAAAAGAAACCGCTCCTGGTTCGCCATGCTTTGCCAGGAGGTACACCTCCCATTGCGGCAGATGAGTTGGCCGGGTTGGCCTGTGAGGAAGGTGTGGAGTCTCGCCTGATCATTCAGGATGGTGTGAGCAAGCAATGGGAATTACAACATGGTCCCTTTACCGATGAGATATTTCAGGCTTTGCCTAAAACTCATTGGACGTTGTTAGTGCAGGCTGTGGATCATTGGGTGCCAGAGGCCGCGAATTTTCTTGAGCAATTTTATTTTATTCCCAGTTGGCGCGTGGATGATCTGATGATGAGCTATTCCAGTGACGGTGGTGGTGTCGGGCCTCATTTTGACTACTACGATGTTTTTCTAGTTCAGGTCAGTGGTCGGCGTCAATGGGAAGTCGGCGGCCTGTGTGATGAGTCTTCCCCTTGCCGTCCTGATTCCCCTGTCTTGATCTTGTCTGAATGGGAACCGGAACAACGTTGGGTCCTTGAGCCAGGTGATTTGCTGTATGTCCCTCCTCGTGTGGGTCATCGTGGAATAGCCATTGGTGATGATTGCATGACCTGTTCAGTTGGATTTCGTGCGCCCTCTCACCGAGATATCTTGCGAGAGTTTACCGACTCTATTGGGGAGAAACTTTTGGATGGCCTCCGGTATTCCGACCCAGATCTGGTGCCGCAAACCAATCCAGGGCAGATGACTCCGGAGGCCCTGAAGAAAGTCCACGGTATTGTCAACCAGTACGTCGAAGATACAGACCAACTGGCCGAATGGTTTGGGAGGTATATGACCAGGCCTAAATACCAGGAAGAAGAGACCTCTAGCCACTCGTATGACTTTGAGGACCTACGAACCCATTTGGCGGCTGGCGGCCGGCTCATACGGAATGAAGGGTCCCGGTATGCCTATCAGGAACGAGGACAGAAATTCTGGTTGTTTGTGGATGGCCGTTGTTATTCGTGCAGTGAGACGCAGGCCGATCTGGTCAAGGCCCTGTGTGCCGGACGAACCATCGGGCCCGCACTGTGTTTGCAATCAGAAGACCATCTTCAATTACTGGTAGATCTGCTCAATCATGGGAGTCTCTATCTCCCTGACTGATTATGGGGCTGTTGAATAATTCGGATTTCCTTCAATGCCGATTGGCTTTTCCATATTCCATGGATGACCACTAGCAAGATGGAATGTTCAAAAAGTCCCGTCTAGCAAGGCGCGGTATTGCTTGCCGCATCCCGTAGGGGGCGATCGCTGTTGGTGCGCGTAGCGTACAGATGAGTACGTGAGCACGACAAAAGGCCGACCTGCCTGTGCGAAGCCGCTCCGGCGAAGGCAGGGAGCGCCGCTGATGGGTGTTTTCAACATTCTCATTATCGTTCTTTATGCTCTCACGACCCATCACCGCTTCCATGCTGTACGACCTCGTGACCTGTTCGCATCGGCTCACACTCGATACCTTTGGGGATCAATCCCTTCGGGGTGAACCGAATGTCTTTTTGGAGCTTCTGTGGGAAAAGGGGACTCTTTTTGAAAAAGATGTGATGGCAAAACTGACTGTTCCCTTCCTTGATTTGTCTCTCTATTACGGAGAAGAAAAAGAAACCTATACGCGAGAAGCCATAGAACGGGGCATCCCCTTGATTTATCGTGGCCGGCTCTCTCGTGACGAGTTGCTTGGAGAACCTGATCTCTTACGGAAAGAAGGATCCGGCTATGTTGCTGGCGACATTAAATCCGGATCGGGAGAAGAGGGGGAAGGCGAAAAGTCCAAACTGAAAAAATCGTATGCGATGCAGCTCGGTCTCTACACAGATATTCTGGAACGGCTCAACTATTCAGCAGGACGCTGGGGATTTATTTGGGATATTGATGGGAAAGAGGTGCGCTATGGTTTTGATAGGCCTCAGGGTGCCAAAACTCCACAAACTTGGTGGGCCCTCTATCAAGATTATTTGACCCAAGCTGGCAATATCCTTAGGCAAACCCAAGAAACCCAAGCGGCTTATAGCAGTGGAAACTGCAAACTTTGTCCCTGGTATCAACCATGCCTCCTTGATCTTCAGAAGCGGGACGATCTTACTCTTTTGCCAGAACTCGGTCGTTCGAAACGAGATACCCTCAAGACGCATATTCACACGATCCAGCAATTTTCTACGTGTAATCTTGACGAATTGATTCAAGGCCCAAAGACCGTGTTTCCGGGTATTGGGGTAGGCACGCTCACCAAGCTTCAGGCTCGTGCACAGTTAGTGGCCGCGGGCGATCGAGCGAAACCCTATCTCCGGCAAGCTGTAGCGCTCCCACCGGCTGAGCGGGAAGTGTTCTTTGATATTGAGGTGGATCCTCTCCGAGATCATTGCTATCTCCACGGGTTTATCGAACGAACCAATGGGGATAATGCCACCGAACGCTATACTTCATTCTTTGCGGGGATGCCTACATGGGAGGCGGAGCAGAAAGCGTTTGCCGAGGCCTGGGCTTTTCTTCAAGCCCGTCGGCCATGCCAAGTCTACTATTATTCCAAATATGAGCGAACGTGGTATCGAAAACTGCAAGAACGCTATCCCGAGGTCTGTTCCGCCGAAGACCTTGAAGCTCTCTTCACATCTGAACGATCAGTAGATTTGTATTTTGATGTGGTCCTCAAAGCCACGGAATGGCCGACACGAGATTATTCGATTAAAACGTTGGCGAAATATTTAGGGTTCATTTGGCGAGATACCCATCCCTCTGGGGCAGCCTCCATTGAATGGTTTCATCGGTGGGTGGAAAGTGGTGATCAAACCATCAAACAACGTATCCTTGACTATAACGAAGATGATTGTCGAGCGACTCGAGTGCTCCTTGATGGCATCCGTACGCTGCAGGTGTGTTCAACCTCTTAACGCGTTTCCCCGAAGTTTGATCCAGGGGCGCAGAAAAATGCGGAAAATATCTTTACCCATATCCACTTTTATGGATTTCTGGTATAAACTTTTATCCACGCTGGGGCTGAGATCGGAATTTCCCTGTTTTCCCAAATACGGTTTCCTAGCGATTGGAGAATGGCATGAGCGATGAATCCCAGGAAAAATGGCAAAATGATATGGGCCACCCCCTAGCTCAGGATTTCTCGGTATCTGAAGCTTTTGAAGGCCATTCTTCCTCCGATCTCAGGAAAACAGGTATTCATCCCAATTTTTGGTACCCGCTCGCGAGATCGAAAGATCTCAAAAAGGGAAAGCTGCTTGGTGTTTCCTTCGCTGGAGACCCCATTGTGTTGGTCAGAACGGAACGCGGAACGGTCTATGCCTTAGAAGATCGTTGTGCCCATCGACAGGTGCCGTTGCATTTTGGGGTCGTGCATGGGGAAAATTTGCAGTGTGGATATCATTGCTGGACATACGATCAGAGTGGAAGCTGTATTGGCGTTCCCTATTTAGATAAAAACCAGCCTCATCCCAAAGGGGTGCAGAGCTATCCCTGTCGTGAAGCCTATGGCCTGGTCTTTGTGTTTCCCGGACAGGCCGACCATGTCGAAAACGTAGAATTTCCCAATGTGTCCCTGGAGCAGGATCCTCACTACAAGACGCGATATCTCGACCGTAAGGTGGACTGCCATTACTCGTTCATGCATGAAAACCTCATGGACATGAATCATCAGTTTTTACATCGCCGACTCATGGGTGGAATTCGAACGACTGTTCTTGATCTTCGTGAAGAAACCAATAGGGTTGAGGTCGATTACACGTTTTCTCGGGTCAAAGGCAAGCAACCTATTGGTGAGAAATTAATCCTCGGTTCTTCGAAGAAGTCAGCCGAAGGGCCTGCGCACGATCTCATGACCATCTGCACCGAGTACCCCTACCAAACCCTGAAATTCTGGACGGCTGGGAGTACTGAGCCAGCCTTAAACCTGTGGAATGTGTATGTGCCTGTAGATCGTGAGCAACGAAGGAACCATACCTTTGGATTGATGATGATCCGGAAGCCGTCCTTTCCTGGTCTCATTCATCTCCTGTGGCCCTTAATTGTGTGGTTTACAAACGGAATTTTTTCCGAAGATCGATGGATTGTGGAGGAAGAGCAAAAGGCCTTTAATCTCCAGGGGGCAGACTGGAACCAGGAAGTGTTCCCGGTGATCAATAGTTTAAGAAAACTGCTGAACCAACAGGGCATTCCCTTGGGCGTAAACCATAAGAGAGAACTCATTTCGAGATAAAACCATTTGCCGTCGAGAGATCAGCTTATTCACTTCATATCTTTCTGCCTCACGTTGGGGGTTTTATCTTGAAATGAGAAGGCAATGGGATATAGTGGGGGAGGTATCAGAAAGTTAACTCTCTATAGTGAGGGAGACCTCGTTAGTCGGCTTTTTCTGCTCTACTTTCCTGCGTATTCTCCAACGGCAGGGTAGGATGAAAAATAAACAAGACCATCCCTCGGCCTTCGCTGATACAGTTGTTTCTAAATTCTAATGTTCCTCCATAGGGAGACTCCCAAAACAGTTGTTTGTTCTCAACATTTTTACTCGTCGGGATCCCATACTTATTCACTAAAGGGTCCACCACGGCATCTAAAACCTTGCGGCAATCGTGAGAGTTTGTTTTGGAATCCCGGCGATTGAAATGAACGGCAATCCGTTCGATTCGTTCTTGCGAAA
>JAZFZJ010000121.1:0-17377 GCA_036443915.1 Nitrospirales bacterium | reverse complement strand
GATTCTCATTCAGAACCGGGCAGAGTGATTCTTCCAGCCATTGATTGAAAATATGTGTATTACACGTACCCTCCCACAACTGAGTGGCCTGCAGGGACCCATCTATTTGGGCCGCTAAGAAGCAGGTGCGTGGACGGGAATTCCCCGGGCGTAACCCATAAACCTTCTGCCCCCGAGATGCCCGGCCATACCGCCGGACTACTTCCGGCTCAAAGCCACCTTCATCAACATAGACAAAAGCCTTTTCCCGCCGTCGATAGCGCTCTCGAAGCCGCAAATAGGCTTTCCGTTTCATCGGATCGCGCTCCTTGTAGCCCCAAGTCTTTTTTTACGGGTGATGCCCCATTTTTTGCACGCATAGAAAATCGTGGAAGGATGCACCTGAAAGTCTGCCGCCAACTCTTTCAGGCGAGCATCCGGGTGCGCCGCAATTGCTTGGTTCAAGGCCTCACGTTTCACGGCTCGTCCGGTCTTTGGCCCTGGTTTGCCTGCTGAACAGACGCCCCCCTTCATTCGCATCCAGTTATGAATGGTTTGAACATGCACACGAAAGAGCCGGGCCGCGTCCGTCTTCTTGCCACCTTCCAAAACATAGGCCTCTACTCGCTTTCGTAAATCATATGAATAGCTCATCCATACAATATACTACAGATATTTAATTTTTCAAATTACTATAGACGACTGTTTTGAACATTCCCGCGGCCAACTGATATCGGCTTCCCTGTGGACCTTTTCGTGCTATTAGAGAAGAATTATTCAACAGACCCATTTCTTACCGGTTCAAAAGGCAATTGGTACAGGTAATGGGCTATGGAGGGGAATTATTTTTCCATTAACTAGCCTCCACCCATTGTTGAGGGAGACCTCGATTCGGAAACTGGGAAGATGATCGAAAAAGGACAAGCTAGGCCTTGGTGACCCTAGTTGAACGTTAGCTCCAGTATCCTTTTATCCGGATTGATTGGCAATGACTACCTTACAAGAAGTTCTACTTCCTAAAGAGTATAGGAAATTGTTCAACAGTCCCCTTACCTTTTCTTCAAAAGGGGAATCCTGTCCGCTGTTCTTAATCTTCGAGAATTTCTTTGACGACACGAGCAAGGTCTTCGAAACCAATAGGTTTCTGTAGACAACTTCGCACACCCCATTCCTTCAGCGTGGACATTTCCATTTCGCCCATTCCACTACAGAGAATAATGGGAAGGTCAGCTCGACAGTTCAGTAAGCGTTGGATCAAGCCTTTTCCTTTCATTTCTGGGAGCATTTGGTCGGTCAAGACCAGAGCATAGAGGTCAGGATCGGAGGAAAAGGTCTGGAAGGCTTGTTCGGCAGTAAAGGCGACATCGACTGCATAGCCCAATTGTTTCAGCATTTCTTGAAATAAGAAGGCAATGGATTCTTCATCGTCCACGACTAAAATCGTTTTTTTTTCATCCATATTGGCATATTGAGCCATGTCAGACGTCTCGATGTTTGATTCATCAGCCTGAGAGAGAAAAACCTTAAACGTGGTTCCTTCTCCGTTACTACTCATCATCTGAATCTCTCCACCCATGGTTTGTACAATTCTCAGCACCAAGGCTAAACCATATCCCTGCCCATCCTTTCCCTTGGTGGAAGAAGACGGTCTGGCTTTTCAGCCACATTATCCCTTTCTGCGAAAAAACAGGAAAAATGTTCACCCAATATGTCGGATTTCGGATATCCTCGGATACGTTTTCCCCCTGAATCTCAGGTCGAAACCAATCCGCTAACATCAAGCTTAAAATTGGCAAAATCCTGAATCGCATTCAGTAGTAAAGAATAGGACTCTGGAAACACTTGAGAGTTCTGGCGATTTGATTTAAATCGCTCTAGCCTCATGAGAGAGGGAAAAAAAGAACTCCGTTCTTTGGTAGGATGGATAGAAACCACATTGCTGTCCATAGTAGTCTCCTCCATTTTTTTTTGTACCTTCCTAACTTTTCCACGCAGTCATAAATTCATTTGTCATGCCAGAGCTGCCTTTCATGATAGCTCGTGCTATTCCTTGCACACTTGGAAAAAATTATTTACATATTTACTAGAACACATTGCTGGGCAAGTCGGACGGTTTATGATTTTTGACCATTGTTATAGCTCATAGACCGGCCCACCATGCTCTCTTCCCTTAATCAACTTGGCTATTCATCATCTTCGTTAACCAGGCCCAGAGTTTCCACGACCCCGTTCCACCTTAACCATTCTCCTTAATAGATTCTCTTCATAGAACCAGAATAAGCGAAACTTTATAAAAGTGTTAGAGACAACAAAGGTATTTCCAAAACTTTTTTATCCCTATTCTATAGGTAATTTTGTCACTTTGTTTTTTATCAAAATTATTTTCCATAGTGAACCCACGTTGAGCTGCCACCTCAGGTGCGGCTCAAAACCGGAACTCCGCAGGCGAGGCTTCAACCCCGCCCGTAGCCAGGGGACGGCTTAGTAAAAAATTAATCATTTCAAAGAACATCGAGCCGCATAGTCCTGAAAGGACCCTGAAGGAAAGCAATTTTCCTCAGCAATATTCATTCATGCCCCTTTATTGGAATCTTCGTGCTGGCGACCTATTGAAAACAACGGAGAGACCACAACCAACTCATGGCGACTATGGGGAAATTTGAGAAAGGTAGCAACGTTTCTTAGGAGTACCGAAAAAACCAACGTTTACACACATTCACACCATCAGTCTGTGCCCTGTTGGCTATTTACATATTTAAAAGCACATGTGGCCGGAAAGTGGAATGGTGAATGTATTTTAGAAATTGCCATAACAGGTCCCTTAAGGCCCTGTTCTATAAAGCGATTTTTTCAATGCTTGCTACAGGCCAACGGACTTCGCCATTGTTTGGCGAGTTCCGCAGAGTGTAACTATTCTTTTTGATACGGAAGGTCCACGAGGATAGGTGAGCAGAACAAAGGGAGGACAACACCGATGGAAAACTGTATCAGCATTCTCCTTAAGATTATGGAGATCTCTCGCCCCACACTTTGGACCAGGTAGGGAGCCCTAGAATACAGCCGAGTCAATCATGAAGAGAACGAGGATGTTTTTCGATATACATTGCCGCCGCTTGACTTCGCCGGGTGATGTGGAGTTTTTCAAAAATGGTAGATAGGTAGTTTCGTACCGTCTTTTCACTCAGCTCCAAAATTTGGCCAATTTCCTTGTTGGTTTTCCCTGTGGCCACCAATTGCACCACTCGAAATTGTTGACTTGAAAGATCCCAACCTTGCGTTACGGGTGGGACCGCTCCTTTTCCCAGCAGCCAGCTTTGCAGGGTCTCCATGGCTTTACCATCAAAAATGGAATGCCCTTCGAACACCATTTCTACCGATTGCATGAGCCGTTCAGGCCCGACTGCCTTCAACAAATATCCCGAGGCACCAGCCAAGACCGCTGCCAGCATGGAATCATCATCCCGATATGAGGTTAAAAATAAGACGCGGGTCTTTGGAGATTCCTCAAGAATACCACGGCAGGATTCAACTCCCGATTCATCTGGAAGACGAAGGTCCATTAACACGACATCAGGATTGAGCCGAACAGATTCCGAACGGGCCTCAGCGCCGGTACCCACTTCACCAACAATTTCCAATCGTGGATTTTGGCTTAAGATTGTTCGTAGCCCTACACGAACTACTGCATGGTCTTCAACAATCAAAACACGAATTGGCTTAGGTTCTGGTTTCATAAAGTTGCTCTTCTTTCGGAAATTCAATAATAATTTGAGTCCCTTTGCCTATACCGGAAAGTATCTGCAAGGTTCCATTCATCTGATGAACTCTGGCATACATATTGTTCAATCCATGTCCCACGTGTATGTGGCCATTTGGCTCAAACCCAATTCCATTATCCTGGATTTCAAAACGTATTCCACCATTTAGTTGAGTCAGACTGATTGTTCCCATAGACGCATTGGCATGGCGCATGCAATTACTCATGGATTCTCTGGCAATATTTAAAAGATGAAGCGCTTTTTCTTTATCGAGACATTTGACAGCATAGGGATCAAGCCTGACATCAAATTCCGTCGACAAGGGGAGATTGAGGGTACGAACCAGGGCATGGAGTTCCGTGGTGAAATCTCCTGAGTCTAGCGACTCTCGAGGAAGGCCTTCAATAAACATTCGAATTTCTTCAATTGCTACATTTAATTGAGTGATGGCATCTTCCAAATACCCTAACCCCTTTTCCTTGGTATTTGTGCTAATGGGCTGCTTTGCCGCAGCTATAATCAAGCCTACAGCATACAGCGATTGCAGAATATGATCATGAAGATCCTGGCTAATTCGGGTTCGTTCTTTTAGTAATCCCCGAAGTTGTTTTTCGCTAGCCTGCAGGGCCTCTTCATTCTTCTTTCGTGTAGTAATATCAGTGGACATGCCACAGATAGCATAGGGCTGGCCATTGGCATTGATAAGAGGAAACTTGTTTGACAAATAGGTATGAAGGCCATCTTCTTGAGGGATAATTTCTTCTTTTTCCAACGTCTGCCCCATCTTCAGCGCGAGTTGATCATCGTTCCTAAAGGCCTTCGCCATTTCCAATGGGAAAATATCAAAATCTGTCTTACCTTTTACACCTGCGCTATGAAGATGAAAGAGTTTCTCATATGTTTTATTTATCAGGAGAAAGCGGCCCTCTAGATCCTTCATATAAATAACCGCAGAAGAATTATCCAAAATAGCCTGCAATCGACCTTCACTCTCTCTCTGTGCCTGCTCCGCTCGGATTTTCTCCATGCCCAAGGTAATATGACTCGCCACCGTTTCCAAGGCATGCAAGGTGCTCGTCTCAGGCAGTGCGTGACGAGCAAACAAGGCTATGACACCCACGAGCGTATCGTTCTGAATCAGTGGGTATCCAACGAAGGCCATTAAGCCTTCCTCTTTGACCCATTCCTGCTGCGGCACTTGAGGGTTGCCGACCACGTTGTTGGTGAAATACGGTATCCGCCCGGCAGCAATTTGCCAGATTTTGTGGCTCCCAACGGGGATACAATTAAAATTTTTGTTCAGAGGGGTAGGCAGACCAACGCTGGCTTGCGGCTCTAGCATTTGATCAACCTCATTAAAGGTCCAGATAAGCACAATGGAGGCATCAAGAAACCCAACGAGGCTTTCCATGCAACTCTGAAGCATATCCTGAAGCCCTTCACGTTGCATCACAATTAGGCTCACGTCTGCATCAAATGCCGCCAGCTCAATCTGTTCTTGTAAGGCCTTTTCAGTGAGTTTGCGCTTGGTGATTTCCTCACACACAATGAGAATCACCGAATCACCCTCTGAAAGACTACTCACCCGAGCCGTTTCTTTTACCCATATAAGGGTTTCATCTTTCTTCACTTTTCGAAGTTCCCAATGAAGAACCCGGTTAGGACTGCGGAAAATTTCAGCCAGATGTTTTTTCGCTTTCTTCTTATCTTCGGGATGGACAACCTTCAGCACAGACTGTCCCACTAACTCATCTACGGGATAGCCGAGTTGGGTAGCACCAAACCGATTCACCGACAAGACAATTCCTTCTGAAGATACCGTAAAATACATGGTTGGATTATCTTCATAGAGTAAACGAAGTCGATCTTCACTGTGCTCGATGGCTTCCTGAGCCTTCCGCCGTTCAATCGCAATTCCTGCCAGACTCGTCGCGATATCAATGAGTCTTTGATCCATAGGCGTTGGAAGACGCGGTTCCTGATAATACATGGCAAACGTGCCCAGCACTTGCCCTTGAGAAGAACGAATCGGTGTGGACCAACATGCTCGAAGTCCATGGCTCAGAGCCAATTCTCGCCCACCTTTCCAAAGAGGATCAGAGTCGATATCAGACACAATCACCAATTGATTTCGGTAGGCAGCGGTCCCACAGGAACCCGCCGAAGGACCAATCGGAATACAATTAATCTTTTCAGTGTATGTTTCAGGAAGATTGGGGCTCGCCTGGAGGTAAAGGGTTTGGTCCTCAAGGAAGTGAATGGAACACAGCAACCCAGAAGTTTGAGCCTCTATAAGGAAGCACAACTGATTCATAATGTTGGACAAAGACTTTCCGCGCGCAATCTGTTCCAAAATAGCCTTCTGCGCCCCAAGTAGGCTTTCCGTCTGCCGTTTGTCTGTCACATCCTCCCATATCTCACGTCGTTCAATAGGGTTCCCATGAGGATCATGAATGATTCGAACCGCCATGTTTATCCAGAGGTGACACCCATCCTTACACTGAATTTCCACATTCTCTCCATGAATTTGGATGTTCTCTTGGGTCAGCGCATATAACACTTCGGCCTTTCGTTGCCCATCAACCGTCCGTGCATAAAAATCCATCACAGGTCGACCAATACACTCTTTGATGGAATATCCTAATAGCTCGGCTGTCCGAGCATTCGCAGAAATGATACGACCATCCATATTTGTCGTAATGTACGCCAATGGAGCCGATTGGAATAAATCGCGATACCGATCTTCACTCGCCTGCAGACGTTCAAGCGCCTGTCGGCTTTGAAGCACGACGCCAGCCAAATAGGAACCCGTCTCCAGAACTTTAAGGTTTAAAGACGTTGGATGACGTGATTGCGGGTGAGAAATCGCAAAGGTTCCTAACACCGTGTGGCCTTGAGAAATGATGGGAATGGACCAACAGGATTTAATACCAAATTTTTTGGCCACCTCACGGAACGGTTCCCACCGAGAGTCCACTGCCGTATCGTCCACAATCACCGCCTCCCCCGTGAAGGCAGCTGTCCCACACGATCCCGCTTGGTCCCCTGGAACCAACCCCTCGAACGCCGCACATAAACTGGGAGAACCACTCGGAGCAGCTTCAACGCTGAGTGAACCCTTTTCCTTATCAAGCAGCATGACCGTACATATGGAAGGGTGAATAATCTGTTCGATTTCTAAACAAAGCGCTTCTAACACTTCTTTGAGAGAACAACCTTGTATGGCTTTTTCTAATACACCCGTCTGAAGGGCTTGTAATTCTTCCATCTGTTTGCCTGCCATAATGTCTTCAACTGTGGCCAGCAAATATGGTGTGCCCCTATCGGGCAGGGTGACCATGGAAACGCGGAGGTTCACCCATAGGGCATCTCCCTGTTTGGTCAAACATCGTTGCTCAAGAACGAATTCAGAGATGTCTCCCCCAAAAGTCTGTTGAGCCAAATCCACGCATTTTTGGACATCTGGTTGGTAGGTCACATCAATCAAGGAAAGGCCCATTAAGTCCTGCTCTGAATAGCCTAACATCCGACAGAGGGCCTTGTTCACGGTCATAAAACTGAAATCATCGCATACCAAGGCCAGTCCCATGGGCCCATCCTCAAACGCGAACCGAAACCGTTGTTCACTTTCTTCTAACTCACTCTGAATGCGAGTTCGCACCGCATTCTCTTTTTTTAATTCCTGATTCATTGTTTCGAGTTTCATTTGTCGACGCCGAGCGACTTGTGCCATCCCTGAAACCAGCCCAAACAACAGGGCCATGAGGATTCCGATAATAAAGGAAACCTGAGGCAGCCGCGATTGCTCGCGGGATAAGAACGCGTGTGAGGGGTAAATCTTAGCCTGGAGGGCATGACGAGCAAGTACGATCTGGGATTCCACCGCCCACTCAGCGGCTAGCTGGGTGGAGGATAGTCCCATGGAAACCACCTTCGCTTCACCATCGTAGATTTTCAACCCATAGTCACCAGCCGGGAATTCTGTCAATAATTGTGTGAACCACTCTTCAACCTGAAAGACCCCCAAAATAAACCCATGTAAGTGACTTTGACTGACACTTGGGACAAGCACCACCACATGATTACCTTCCCTCACAATAGCAACAGGAGGGGTGAACTGATCCTCGCCCTCTGCCAAAGAAGTCATTAACACGGACATTCGATTTTCCAACCTGTCTAATGGCACAATCTGGGACTTTGGCGTTCCTTCTTTCGACACGACCCATCGCTCACGCATTGCTGCATCAACCCATTCAATAGTCCTCAAACCAGAAAAGTCATCCATCGTGTTTCTCACATCCGCTTCCCACTCCTCACGAGACATCCCTTTCATGGTGTTCCATCGTGTTGTCAGGCGGACGAGGGGCAACACTTCCAAATCGAATGCTTTACCAATCGTCAATTTTACTTTGTCTAATTCTGCCGTAATCATCTGGTTGATCCGAGCCTGATCTTCTCTAACGAGAGTTTGCCACATCCAAAATGTCCCAATCGCAATGGCACCACTCAAGAACAGAGGCAGCCCCCGGTTCATAAACCAGTTCCCTCTTTCGATAGCAGTGGATGAACCCATGCTTGCCAGACTGTTCATATATAATCCTGACACATCCCTTTGGAGTTGGGCCTTTTTATGGAGGCATGACCAGTTTTCTAAGAACGAGATGCTCCACCTTTACCTGGGCATAAGATTCTGACCAACAACTCTAACAAATTACTTCAATATTATGGCCAACATCCAGCATTCAAAACGAGGAAATTAAGGGCACGATACTCCTTAAGTTAGAATACCGTCTAGATGTTGATGTTCCCTTTCTATAGGGACAAATACCCCTGTTAGTTTTCCTAAATTTCGTTAAGGAGGAGGGACTCCGCACACTAGTCTATTTCCCGAAGAGGGAAATCCAAGGATCACGGTTCAAGACCCAGAAATAGAAGAAGGTCCCTAGCCACCCGTGATAGAGACCTAGCGGCCAGAGGTTTCGATTGTGGAGATACAAGGGAATAAAAAAACAGGCCCGGAGGCCAGTGGCTAACATCAGCAGCCTATTCGGGTAATGGACCACAGAAAACAACATGACCCCAACGGGCATGGCCAAGAGCCAACCCTGACGTGTGAAAAGTTTCATGAGGTTCTCGACCCCTAGGGCCTGCACGAGAAACTGCTGGAAAATCCCCCACAAAGGATAGAGCAGTAAAAGAAAGAGGATGTGCCCTTGCCAACTAACACGCCCGGTGGCTACACCATACCACGCCATTGCCAAACCCGACACAACAAACACTACCGATGGCCAAAGGAAGGCTTGCCGAAGATTGTCCGTCGAAAGCCCCAATTCTTCCACTTGCCCGAGTCCCGGCGAACCTGAAATGCGATATAGGCAATCCAGAACACACTGGACAAAGCGATAAACAGTCCCTGGGGCCCAAGGTTCTTGAATACAAGATGCAACAGCCCGGTCAACACCACTGCCAAAACTTCAAGCCACTTGGAGCCCTCATTTGACGAAGGTTGATTCATTGAAATTGGTCTTGGGTTTTAGAGATGCCTAGGATTGCTCTCCGATAGAATCGTCAGAGATGTTGAGAGGGAAGGAGGACGTCGCGACAGAGACCTCACGGTGGGACGTCATAGGGATTTCCAAATCCGCCGCCCCCGGGAGTTTCGATACTCAATTCATCTCCCTCTTCAACAGGAAACGAATATTTTCCCGGGACCTCCGTTTCAACACCTTTGCGCTTCAATCGATTGCGTCCGGGTTTGCCAGGGTGCCCGCTTTCTAATCCATAGGGTTTGGTGTTTCGCCGATCAGACAACAGGGTAATCTCTGCAGGTTGCAAAAATTCATACGACCGCACCAGGCCATGCCCGCCTTGGTGCTTTCCTGCTCCACCAGATCCTTCCCGCAACGCATAGCGGGAGATGCGAAACGGATAGGCATATTCCACAGCTTCAACTGGTGTGTTGAGGGTATTGGTCATGTGGGAGTGGCGGCCGTTTGCGCCAGGAATTTGAGGACCTGCGCCTAGGCCGCCGCCGATGGTTTCGTAATACGCAAAGTGACGGCCATGCCGTGTGTCCCATCCACCAATGGTCAGATTGTTCATCGTCCCTTGGCTAGCAGCCGGGATGCGCTTCGGACAGGCTTGGGCCAACGCGCCCAGCAACACATCCACAATCCGTTGAGACATTTCGACATTCCCTGCGGCGACAGCGGCGGGTCGCCGGGCATTCACCACGGTGCCCTCGGGTGCGATAATCTGGATCGGTCGAAGACAACCACTATTGGCCGGAATGTCCAATCCCAAGACGCATCGAAAGACATACGCCACCGCTGAAAGTGTGACTGGATAGACAGCGTTGATGCTGCCCGGCCGCTGTGCGTCGGTACCCGAGAAATCGACTGTGACTTCATCATTGTCAAGCGTGATCTCCACCCTAATGACCACAGGCTCTTCTGTGAATCCATCATTATCTAAAGCATCTTTAAAACGGTAAGAACCCTTGGGCAGGTGGCCGATTAACTGCCGGGTCATCCGCTCGCTATACAAGAGCAAGGACTCCATATCACCATGAAGTGTCTGAACACCGAACCGTTTTGCAAAGGCCTGGATCCGTTCAACGCCAATCTTGTTTGCAGCCAACTGAGCCTGCAGGTCCCCTGATCGTTCCTCTGGCGTGCGAACATTGGCCAGCAGTAGCCGCCATACATCCTCATTCTTCTTGCCTTCGACTATCAATTTGACTGGGGGAATAATGACCCCTTCTTGATAAATTTCCTGAGATAACGGCATCGACCCCGCCGACATACCGCCAATATCGGCATGGTGCGCCCGATTGGCGACAAAGCCCAACAGAGTTGAATCTTGTGCCCCCTCTTGAAAGATCGGGGAAACCACGGTGATGTCAGGCAGATGCGTACCTCCGCGATAAGGATCATTCACCATCGCAACATCTCCAGGCTCAAAAGTCAGAGTCTCGAGGCATGCTTGAACGGAAAGCGGCATGGCCCCAAGGTGCACGGGAATATGAGCCGCCTGCGCAACGAGGTTTCCTGAAGCATCAAATACCGCGCAGGAGAAATCGCAGCGCTCTTTAATGTTTGGCGAGAACGCGGCCTGCCGTAGACGTGCACCCATTTCCTCGGCCACGGAGACTAACCGGTGCTTCATAATTTCTGTTCGAATCGGATCATCCATCGGTGGCTCCAACTTTAATCACCATATTCGAATAGGCATCGATCTTTGCATGGTCAGCCGGCCCCAAATACACCGTCGTATCGTCCATGACAATAAGGGCTGGTCCGAGAATTTCATGCCCCGGGAGCAGCCGACTCCCCCAATAATGTGGGACCGACTGAAGGCCATGAGGTAACACCACCAGACGGTTTTCCCACTTGGCCGAAGACGAATCGGCCGCTCCCAAAGGCTTCTTGGGTATTGAGGGTGGCGTAACTTGACCGATGGCCCTGACCCGAACATTCACGATTTCAATCGGGGCATCTTGCTGGCAATAGCCATAGCGTTCCTGATGAACCCGATCAAATTCTTCGCGGAATTGGGGAGTCAGCGACACTTCTAAATCAAAGGATTGTCCAACATAGCGCACATTGACCGTTCGTGTGATAACCGCGAGTTCAAGAGAAACTCCTTCCCGGTGTAAATCTTCTTCTCCTTGCCGAACAACTTCTATTGTTCGGTGCTCAAGCACCTCAAAGGGCGTATCATTCGGCAGCATGACCGTATGCACGTAGTCCAACTGAACATCCGCTGCCAACATGCCCAGCGCAGACAGCGTCGCCGCCATTGGAGAGACGAGGACATATGGCACGCTCAACGCTCGTGCCAAGTCACAGGCATGCAGACCGCCTGCCCCACCAAACGACACCAAAACCGTCTCTCGTGGATCTTCACCTCGTTCCACCGAGATCACACGAAGAGCCCGCTCCATATGGGCATTGGCAATTTGGATCATGCCTAAAGCCAAGCTTTGTCTGGTATCCAATCCAGAATGAGACATAAGAGAAACCTGTTGGCTTAATTCATCAAAGGCTTTTTGAGTCACTGCCTCATCCAACGTCATCTGTCCCCCAAGAAAACCATCCGTCGGTAAGCGGCCCAAGACCACATGCGCATCGGTCACAGTAGGAATCGTTCCGCCCCGTCCATAACACACCGGTCCCGGATCTGCCCCCGCACTTTGGGGCCCCACCCGCAAATGGCCTCCGGCATCCACTGTTGCCAACGACCCGCCCCCTGAACCCACCGTATGAATATCGATGACCGGAACCCGAATGGGATAGCCACCGACTTCGGCCTCCGCAGTCACTTGAATATTTTCGTGGACCAGCGACACATCCGTGGATGTCCCACCCATATCAAACGTCAGAATTCGAGTAAACCCCGCCAATCCAGCCAAATACCTGGCACCCACCACCCCGCCTGCCGGGCCAGAAAGAATGGATCGCACCCCATGCCCACGGGCTTGCGAGACGGATAGTCGTCCCCCGTTGGATTGCAGGATATGAAACTCAGTCGGTTTCATCTCCCGTTCCAGGCGACCGAGATAGGTGTCTAACACCGGCGAGACATAGGCATTCACCACAGTTGTGCTGGTCCGTTCATATTCGCGGAACTCAGGCAAGATTTCGGAGGAGGTTGTCACAAAAAACCCTTCGTCACGCAACCGCTTCGTCACCCATTGCTCATGCGTAGGATTTACAAATGAAAACAAAAATGACACAGCTACTGATTGAATATTTTCGCGTCTTAAGATTTCAATGACCGGGCCGAGTTCCTTTTCCTGAAGAGGCGTCACGACGTTTCCTTCATAATCCACCCGCTCCGTGATCTCCAGACACCATTCACGGGGAACCAAGGGTGGAGGAATGGAAGGAAACAGGTCGTACAACTCAGGGCGGTCCTGTCGTCCGATCAGCAACACATCGCGAAAACCTTTTGTCGTGATCAGCGCCGTGCGAGCACCCTTGCGCTCCAAGATGGCATTCGTGGCAACGGTCGACCCATGCACGATATGCCGATTGACATGGTGGGGCAGTCGAGTTAATCCTTGCAAGACGGCTTCAGCCGGATCAGCTGGCGTGGATAGGATCTTAAACCGCTGGAGAGATTGATCGCGTAAGGAATACACCACAAAGTCGGTGAAGGTCCCTCCAATATCAATGCCGACCCAAAGTGCCGAATATGTGGCATCCATGTCTGGGTTGGAAGTCATATCTGGGCCCGTTGAATAATTAAAAATTTTCTCAAAATCGGACATGTTGGGAAAACCATATCTGACATCAAAAGTAGGAGGGAATGTTCCCTAAGGTTTCGATCCCTACAAAGCAAAGGAATGGCCTTTTAGGGAAAGGCCACTGAGATTATTCTCCCAAGATCAGTTTGCAAGAATACCGGATTGGGCTGGAGGGTTTGAAGAGTAGCAGAGAAATTTCGGAGAACAGACTACCCTTTGATGAGACCTTTTAATGCCACACGCCGGGGGCTGCCATTGGCGTTGTCTTGAATGGTGAGGGTGGCAGAATGGGTACCTGAACTCTTTGCCGTAAAGACCACCTGGACGGTACAGGACTCCCCGGTTTTCATGGTGACATCCACACAGGTATTCTCCAGAATCGAAAAGGCCTCTGCTGCCTTACCCGCAATGATCATCTCGGCCACTCGAAGACCACCCAGGCCAATATTGGAGATCCGAACCATTTGTGGCGAGGATGGATGGGAGGATTCTATTTCAGCCCCATCCCTTTCAAACACCAACGCGTCCGTACTGAGGCTTGGGAGTGGAATGGCTCCACTACCGCTCAGAAGCACGGAAACTCCGTCGCTATTGGTGCTGGCTGTGGCGAAATCTGGAGAGTGGTCTTGATCGAAATCTGCCACAATGACTGCCGAAGGTGTCGCCCCCACGCCGAAATGCCCTGCTGACCGAAATGCCCCTTTGCCATTCCCCACCAATAGAGACAGACTGTTCGAATCCCGGTTTACCACCGCGAGGTCCCATTCTCCATCTTGATTAAAATCTTGTATGGCCAATCCCACGGGGGCAAAGCCCACTTTGATCGGGTCCAAGTGATGAAAGACCCCCTGCTCTTTTTGGAGAACGAGACGAACGGTGTCCGCATAGAGACTCGTCACCACCAAATCTCCAAACCCGTTATGATCGAAATCGGCACTCTGAATGGCACTAAGCGTGAACCCAGGATGGAGATCCTTGTGGAAGGCAAAAGCACCTTTGCCTGTGTTGCGTAAAATGGAAATCAGTCCGTTTGCTGATCGCCAACTAGGCTGACTCCAAGTCACCACCAAATCCGGAAGCCCATCTCCTGTCAGGTCTTCTACGAGCACTCCAGTAGGAAACATGCCGTCCCGTCCATCATTTTCATAGGTCACGGGAGACTGTAGACCGCCTTGGCCATCGTTAAGGAGGACGGAAAGATTAAAGGGCGGATAATATCCAAAGCGCCCGCTGTTGACAGCAATCACATCGCTCCAACCATCCCCATCCACATCACGCACAGCCAAAAAGGTTGTACCTTTCCCAGTGGACTGACTTGCAAATTTTTGGAAAAGTCCTTGGCCATCTCCCTTAAGTACCACAACCCGATCGACCCCACTGAGCGCAACCACTAAATCCAAGATGCCATCCCGATCCATATCAGCCGCCACAAGAGCCAGAGGGATTTTTCCCACGCCGAACGACACGGCTGATCGAAAGGTGCCATTGCCATTGCCAATGAGCACCGAGACATCGTCAGAGGTGCCATTGACCGTCGCCAAATCCCACAGGCCATCTTTATTCCAATCTCCCACCACAATAGCCTGCGGGGAACGCCCAACGGGAATGCTGGGAATCGGTGTATAGGTCAGGTTCTGAGCCTGTCCTGGGTTGGCGTAGCCGACGCACCAACACACAAACCCAAGCATCAGAACCCATCGACACAATTTACTCATGGTCATCACAGCAGCTAATTGAGTGAAGGATCTGAATAATTTTTCTCTAACACAATTTCAATTTCGTCGGTGGCGGCCATGCCCCGATTCCGAAATCGCGCGGCCCACTCGGGATACCGCTCCAAGGTGTGAAAGATACTTTTCACGATATCGGGTTTAACCCGCGATTCCCAATCTTGAATCCATGCTCCCTCATCGTCTTCGCCCTCGTAGCTATCTGGAAACTTCGCCTCCAGCGAAAACCGCAGATTAAACGACTGCTCCTCTTGATACATATTTTTCTCCTTCTCAATCATGCCCCTCGATGCTGCCCTCGGCAGTGGCACATTGTTCTCTTCTCAAGTCGTCCCCTATAATAGGTCTGTTGCATAATTCCCAATATTTTCAGATTAGTGACACTTTCCAACTACTTCAAGTGTTTGGTGGAAAGAGGCTGTTCAAAAAGTTCCGTCCAGCAAGGCTGCAGGGCTGTTGGTGTGCGGAGCGTACAGGAAGTATCTGAGCACAACAACGGGCCGACCTGCCTGCACGCTTGCGCGGTGAAGCGTTTCAACGCGTAAACGCGAAGCCGCTCCTGGCCTTCGTAGCCTTCGGCGGAGTAGGCCCGGCGAAGGCCGGGAACGCTGCTGGAGAAATCTTTCAACAGCTCTTATAATAGCTTTATCATTTCATTGAGAAGGAGGTCCAGAAACCATGCCGATTTTTGCGTATAAGTGCCAAGGATGTTCCCATCAATTTGAACTCCTGGTCTATGGGTCCACAATTCCTGCCTGTCCTGAATGTCAGGCAACAAAATTGGAAAAACAATTAACGGGATTTGCGGTTGGTGGGACGGATGGAGGAATGGATTTTTCCGGTGGGCCAGGCAGCTGTGGAACCTGCGGCGACCCCCGAGGCCCTGGGGCCTGCTCGATGAATTAGTGGCTCTCGGTAGCTACCACTCTGTGGGCTTGAGAAATCGAGGCCAGTAGTGGGTTTAACCCACCATGAGAGGTATGTCCCCCTATCCAAGGGGTTTATTGAAGTAACTTTTTCTCAACTACTTCTTTGCCACCATGGGTGAGTAGTAATTCCCATTCAGATGCTCATTGCCGTTGAGTCCATCTTCTTCGGGATCCACCCACATTCGTTCGGGAAACCCCAACCCATCCTGGCCCATACCATAAAAGAGTGCATGCCTTGAAATGAGATAGGTAATCCAGCCAATCGTTCCATCCACTTCCACAACCAAATAGTGCGGGTCCTTGGCTTCTGGCAACGCCGGTTGCCGACCTGGTAACACCATCATCACCCGATGCACACTGACATGCGGAGCGACTTCTTCACTGATCTCAACATATCGAATGGCCATCATGCCATTAGGGAGCAGATTGTTTTGATTGAGGGCAACCGCCTGGAAGGCGTGAGGATTGAGTTGAGAATCACACGATAAGGCTGGAAGGGGAACAATAAGTAGGACCAGGGCCGCTCCCCAAAACACTAGTCCGATCAATGGACCATCTCTAAAGCTTCCCATAAGGCACCTCCTTGTTGGGACAACTTCGACTGCTTTAACTCCTATTCTTTCTTATCGGGTTTTTTGTGGAAAAGTTAAGTTTCTGGATATTGCGTTAGGAAATTTACCTTAGCCGCAAGCCAAAACCATAAATGAAAACAATGGGCTAGGGGTAAGGATGGCTTCCCAGGGGAAAGTCCTCCGAAGGCGGTCCCGGAACCTTAAAGACCATCTTGGAGGTTTCAAATCCCAGACGGAGAATTAGGCGGATTTGGGGGCAAGGAACAGATGGGCATCTGGATTGGGGAACGGAATGGTAATCCCCTCCCGTTACAATGCAGCCTCATGACAAGATTGCCAAAGAAAGCCCCCAACACTGGAGGTGTTAGGCAATAGTCACCTTCTCTGATATAGGAAGAATGGAGAGTTCTCAATAGATGAGGACTTATAGCTATGTACATAATGATAATGGGGCCTGTTGAAAAAGCATGCCCTCGCGAAGGCGCAGGGTCCGCCAGTGGCGTTCCCTGCCTTCGCCGGGCCTACTCCGCCGAAGGCTACGAAGGCCAGGAGCGGCTTCGCGTTTACGCGTTGAAGCGCTTCACCGCGCAAGCGTGCAGGCAGGTCGGCCCCTTGTCGTGCTCACGTACTCCGTGTACGTTCCGCGCGCCAAGGGTCCTGCGGCCTTGCCCGAGGAAAGACACGTCTTGGCGTGCACGGGCTGGGCGGGTGAGACCGTGGGCCTTTTTGAACAGCCCCTGTTCCTGCCGACACGTGAGAGATTTGGGCAGTATTCGCCAATTTGAAAAAATTTTTCATTCTTCAATAGACCCATAATTCAAAGAACACTAGACGAGGAAAGCCGTCAGGGCTATGAATGGGACTAATGGCGATTATGGGAAGACGTGTAAGTATTTAGACTGAGCGGGAAAGAAGGCTTTATTCGGAACTGCCAAGCATGTCGTCGATGAGGGGACGATTCAGATCTTCACAGCCAGGACAAATCAGATCAAAAAAGGCTTCATGGTCCTCCACATAGTTTTTGTGATCCACCAATTTTTCCTCATGAATAGAATCATAACAAAAAGGGCACAACATCATCATACCCCGCATCACTGACACCGTTTTTCTGCCTTGACTTCCTGACATCGTTATTTCAACATCCCGGCAAATGAGAGGG
>JAZFZJ010000120.1:0-24107 GCA_036443915.1 Nitrospirales bacterium | reverse complement strand
GTTGTTGTTTTTAGCAGGAATACCGAATCTATCTACGGGGCAATCCTCGACAAGGCTTTGACCCTAGGGATACCTGTTATCTATGATCTTGACGATAATTTCTTTGAACTTCCTCTGTTCTACCAAGATGAACTTCCTTACAGAAAAAGATCGAATACGATTCAACTTGAGCGCTATTTGACCTCTGCCAATTTGGTGCGGGTATACTCAAAAGCGTTACAAGATAGAATTCTACAGCTCAATCCTCGGGTTGTTCAGGTAAAAGGGGCGATTGATTTTACCCTTCTTCCTGCATCCCTACCATTACGAGATCCTCACCGTGTTCGAATCGTCTATGCCACCAGCCGAACCACAAACGATGATTTGGCGGATCTTTTTTTAGAGGACCTGAAGGAAATTTTGTCCATCTACCAGGAAAAGGTGGAAGTTTTTTTTTGGGGGTATCATCCTTCATCTTTGCGTGGGTACCCTTCCGTTCGCTTTTTGGATTTTATCCCTGATTACGACAGATTTTTCAAGAACTTTGCGAGATTTGGTTTTGACATTGGATTGGCCCCACTTCGGGATGAGGTATTCTACCGCTCAAAATCTAACAACAAGTTTCGAGAGTATGGAGCTTGCCGTATTGCTGGAATCTATTCAAACATTGAGGTGTATTCCCAATGTATAACCCACGGTCAGACTGGATTGCTTGTATCTCATAGGCCTGGAGCGTGGTTCAAGGCCATCTCGCACCTGATAGAAAATCCAGCCTTGCGCGAAGGAATTCAAGAACGGGCTTGTCAGTTTGTACGGGAGCATTACCGTTTGGAAGATGCCTCG
The DNA here is from genome assembly GCA_036443915.1 of Nitrospirales bacterium. GTDB lineage: Bacteria > Nitrospirota > Nitrospiria > Nitrospirales > UBA8639 > Nitrospira_E. The sequence continues at coordinate 23,285 of JAZFZJ010000120.1, read as the reverse complement.
ACGACATGGCTCAGTCATCTCCAGGAAGTCGCCCTTAAACGTTCGGCCAGCACCTTGACCCATCATCCTGTCAGACCAACACACCATGTGGATCCGTCTTCTTCCATCGTTCTCGAAAGAAGTAGTTCCATCCTCACTTGGTTCCTTCGACTCGTGAAGTTAGGCGCTCGAATGATTGGTCATCTAAAGGCCCATGGGTTGGTCCCAACCGTAAAGAAAGTGCAAAGATTCCTAACTGAATTGTACATGCTAATGCGAATGAAGTGGTTCTTAGTTGGTAGTCGTTTGCGAAAATACAGACAATAGATTGCTTGATCGAGGAATTCTCCTTTTTCATGTGAAAAGCCGTGAGCGCTTGAAGAGAATGGAAATTTCTTCCAAAGCTTTTACCTGGTGTTCTTCATTCAAGGTTTTATAAGAATAGGAGAACTGTCGAGATTATCGAAATGACTTAATTAAAGCACCCATGGCTAGGAATGTCGTGTGGTTTGGTAATTTTGAACATACCTAAACATGCCAGAGGCAAGAAACAGCTTGGAAAATTTAGCTGGACATTTTGTCAGTATTATTGTGGTGAACTGGAATGGAAGGCATTTTTTAAAGGAATGTCTGACATCCCTTAATCGGCAGACTTATACTCATTACGAAATAATTCTCGTGGATAATGGATCCAATGATTCTTCGGTCGAATTTGTCCATGACAATTTTCCTCGAGTTAAGACGGTACAACTTGTTGAAAACAAAGGTTTTGCCGGTGGAAACATTAAAGGGATGGAGGTTTCAAAAGGAGATTTCATTGTCCTGTTAAATAATGATACCCGTGTGGACAAACAATGGTTAGAGAATCTCATTCAACCCATGCGGGGTGATTCTGCTCTCGGTATGTGTGCCTCAAAACTTATCGTTGAGGCAACAGGAACCATCGATTCCGCTGGGGATTGTCTGACGACCTGGGCAGTAGGATTCAAACGTGGGTTCGGACAGGATCCAGATTCCTATTTCCCCGAAAAGAATGTGTTTGGAGCTTGTGCGGCAGCCGCCCTGTATAGAAGGACAATGTTAGATGATATTGGGTTTCTTGATGAGGATTTCTTTTTTAATGACGAAGATACAGATTTAAATTTTCGTGCTCAGTTGGGGGGGTGGAAATGCGCCTATGTACCCAGTGCAGTTGTTCATCATAAGGTCAATGCGACCATCGGAAAGCTCAGTGATGAGCATGTGTATTTTCATGTTCGTAATCTGGAATTTCTTTGGATCAAAAACATGCCAACAGGATTGATGATTCGCTTTGCCCATCATAAAGTTCTTCAAGAAATTGGCTCATTTTTTTACCTGTGTTTGCGACATCGTAAATGGCGTGCCTTTTTTAGAGGAAAGAGGGATGCCCTTCGAATGCTTCCTGTCATGTTGAAAAAGCGTCGGGAAGTCCAATCAAAAAAGCGAGTGACCAATCATTATATACAAATGATGTTAATGCCAATTTTTAACAAGGAGCTCATTCGCCAGAAATTCCAGCAATTTATTTTTGGGTAATAGGGAAGAGTTTCATCTTTATGAAGAAGCCGGGTGTTTGTAAAGTAGGAACCCGGGGCCTTTTTTCTGGTAGTATGAGGTAAGCTTTTTAAACGAATTGGTGGCTAATATGTAATAGGGTCTTGATGAAAATTCAAATTTTATTCAATTTATAAGACCATCCAGCGAGGCTACGGTGCAGAGCCAAGAGGAGAGTACGTGAATATGACAAAGGGGTGAGAATGCATTTTGGGGGCTTTTCCCACACTTCCAATATAGTAAAGAACCCCGCCCTACCAGGCCGGGCATTCAAATGCGATTTCTCGTAAAATCGGATCAGTATGAAAGTGGCGCTTGTTCATGATTGGCTAACGGGGATGAGAGGAGGAGAAAAATGTTTAGAAGCCTTTTGTGAATTGTTTCCCGATGCTCCGATATTCACCCTTATTTATGTGAAAGGGAGCGTATCTTCGATAATTGAGCGACATCGTATTATCCCCAGTCTGCTCTCTCATTTTCCACGTGCTGCTACCTGGTATCGTTATTACCTTCCCTTGTTCCCCTTTGCCATTCAATCATTTGATTTACGGGGATACGACATGATTCTCAGCTCCAGCCACTGTGTCGCTAAGGGGGTCCAGGTGCCCGCTAATACCTTTCATATATCGTATCTCCATTCGCCCATGAGATATGTCTGGGATCAATATGACCAGTATTTTGGAAAGGGGAAATGTTCAGGCCTCGTGCGGATAATGATGTCGATGCTCCGTCCACGGCTTCAGCATTGGGATAGCCGATCCAATAAACATGTCCATTCTTTTCTTGCGAATTCCCAAAATGTTTCTGAACGAATTTCCCGTTATTATGGGCGCATGGCTTTCGTGGTGCATCCTCCGGTGGAATGGAAGGCCTTTCAGGCTTCCAAGGTTGATGAGGGGTTTTATTTGATGGTCACAGCATTTGCGCCCTATAAGCGCATCGATTTAGCGATTGAGGCCGCTAATACCATGGGATTTCCTTTGAAGATCATTGGCCAGGGGCAGGAGGAAAAACGATTGAAACAGATGGCTGGCCCCACGGTGGAGTTTTTAGGTTGGCAAGCCGATGAGCAGGTTCGAGCATTCTACAGCCGGTGCCGAGCTGTACTCTTCCCAGGTGAAGAGGATTTTGGTATCGTTCCCTTGGAGGCCATGGCAAGTGGAAAGCCAGTTATTGCCTATGGAAAGGGAGGTGTGTTGGAAACGGTGATTCCCTTAGATTCTTCTTCCTTGACGCCAAAGGAGGATGTCACCTTCACGGGGATATTTTTTTATGAGCAATCCGTGGAAGCCATTATTAAAGCCATACGGAATTTTGAGAAACATCAAGGAGAATTTTGTGCAGATGCCATTCGAGCGCATGTGGAAACCTTTGATCAATCCTATTTTAAGCAGCGGGTGCAACAGGTTATTTTCTCTAGCTACGAAGAGTTTCGTCGTTCACATTCATGCTGAAACGCCACTCTGAGTTTTTTAAAAATCTTTTGTTTTTGTCGGATCTGGTTATTATTGGCACGTGTTGGATCGCGGCGTATTTCCTTCGCTTTTCTTCACCTTTTTTCCCTGTTACCAAAGGCATTCCTCCTATTGAGCCCTATGTGTGGCTTCTCCTCCCTATTATGGTGGTATGGGGTATCTGTTTCTCTTCATTCAACCTGTATAGGCCTCGGAGAATGGGATCTCATCTGGCTGAATTTGTTGACCTGGCCAAGGCCAATTCTCTGAGTATCCTCATATTGGTGACGTTTACTTTTTTCTTCAAACCCTTTGAATTCTCTCGTCTAGTCCTGGTGTATTTCTGGGTCATCAATTTGGTGGTGTTGGGATTCTCGAGGATGGTCTTTCGTGAAATCCTGCGGGTGTTTCGTCGAATGGGATATAACCAACGTCAAGTTGTGGTGGTCGGAGCGGGAAAGTTAGGACAACGGGTGGCCCAGACACTCAAAGCCCACCCTGAACTTGGTATTCAGATTCGTGGGTATTTAACGAGGTCATTGCATAAGGTCGGACAGGTATTAGATGGTACCCCTGTTATAGGGACATTTGATCAGGCCTCTGACATTTTAACTCAGAATGTCGATATGGTGTTTTTATGTTTGCCTTCAGAAGTGGAAGGTGAAGCTAAATCACTAATGAAATTGCTTTCCTCCACGACGGTAGAAGTAAAAATCATCCCGTCTATCTACGAATTTGTCACGTTGCGGGCTGAGGCCGAAATGTTTGACGGACTTCCTGTGATTACGTTGCAGGGGTCTCCGCTGTATGGATGGAATTTATTCTTGAAGCGTCTTGTAGATGTATGTGGTGCTATGGTTGCCTTGGTGGTCACTTCCCCCCTTATGTTGATCATGGCGATTCTCATTAAGATGACCTCCAAAGGCCCTGTCTTTTATCGGCAAGTCCGCAGTGGCCTTGATGGCCGGCATTTTCATATTGTGAAATTCCGGACGATGCATCATGACGCGGAGGAAGCAACCGCTCCCCAATGGACGCAGGCAGATGATCCTCGGCGAACGCTATTGGGGAAGCTTTTTCGGCGAAGCAGTTTAGATGAACTGCCGCAATTCTGGAATGTGTTAAAAGGAGAAATGAGTATTGTCGGTCCGAGACCCGAGCGCCCAGAGTTTATTGGAAAATTCCGTTCGGAAATTCCACAATATAATTTACGACATAAGATGAAGGCGGGAATTACGGGTTGGGCTCAAGTGAATGGATTGCGAGGAAATACGTCTTGGGAGAAACGATTAGCTCACGACATCTATTACATTGAGCATTGGTCATTATGGTTGGATGTAAAGATTATGATCATGACGCTTTGGAAAGGCATGATTCACCGACAAGCCTATTAGACAGGCCTGGCCAATATTTTTGAATGTCGCTCTTTCGTCTGAATGAAACCGTTTTGGTATTTGCCGTTTCTTTTTCTTCGGCTTCTGGATTTATTTGATTTTGGTTCCAGCAGGGATGTCATCCGTCAGGTTGAGGAGCCCTAACACTTCATTTTCCCCAGCCGCTAAGACCATACCTTGTGATTCAATCCCCATCAGTTTGACTGGTTTGAGATTGGCGACCACGACAATGGTGGTGCCAATCAATTCTTCGGGAGTATATTTCTTCCCAATGCCCGCCACGATTTGACGGTGGTCTGTTCCCACATCCACCTGCAGCTTGAGGAGTTTTTCAGATTTGGGAACTCGTTCCGCAGCGAGTATCTTCGCGACTTTCAATTGGACCTTCTGGAAATCTTCGATGGCAATGTGTTGAAGTTGAGAAGTTGTCGACAGGGATGTTGCAGACTTGGAGCCAGGAGGTGGGGATTTTTTTTGATCGGTGGCACTCGGGTTTAGCGCAGATGCTATCGGTGAGTCCTGTTGTGATGTCGAAGACGAAATATCTTTTTTGGGAAATAAGGAAGGGCCTTTGCTGGTTTGGGCGACGTAGGAATAGTTTCCCCAACGGGGAATATTTGAAAGTAAGGTGGTAGAAAAATTGACTGGTAATCCCAACCGGGATTTCATAATTTCCGCTGTTTGGGGGAGAAAGGGATACACGGCGGTGGTGAGAAATCTCAAGACTTCCGTGAGATGAAACAAGACGGTATGAAGCCGTGGAGTATTGCTGGGATCTTTCGCCAAGGTCCATGGAGCAGACCTATCAATATACTGATTGGTTAGCTGGACCAAGCCCCAAATCGCTTCGAGAGCTCGATGAAACGCAAAGTGATGAAGGTGGGTTTCAATGGTCGGGAAAAGGGTTGAAGCAGAGTGCTGGAGTTGACGATCCTGATCCGTTTCGGTTTTTGGATCGGGTTGAGGAACCGCGTTATTTGAAAAATTCGCCAACATGGTGAGGGTGCGGGATAGCAGATTGCCTAAATCATTTGCCAGTTCAGCATTATATCGGCTTCCAAAAGCCGTCAGGGAAAAGTCCCCGTCTTGGCCGAATGGTACTTCTCGAAGGAGGAAATACCGAAAGGCATCTGCGCCGAATGCTTCCACCATGGCATAAGGATCAATCACATTGCCACGGCTTTTTGACATTTTTTCTCCATTGACGGTCCACCAGCCGTGGGCAAAAATACATTGTGGTAGCGGGAGTTCCAGGCCCATTAATATCGTTGACCAGTAGACAGCATGCGTGGTCAGGATATCTTTTCCGACCAGATGTACGGATGCTGGCCAAAACGTTTCCGCGTGAGGATGCGCCGAAATATATTCCAGCGCTGAAAGATAATTAACTAAGGCGTCAAACCATACATAGGCCACGCAGTCCTGATCGAACGGTAATTCCACTCCCCACGATAAGCGAGATTTTGGTCGGGAAATTGAGAGATCTTCGAGAGGCTTTTGCAGAAATCCTAAGACTTCATTGCGGCGGGAATCAGGCTGGATGAATCTGGGGTTGGCCTGAATATAATCTTTGAGCCGATCCTGGAACTGGCTCATCCGAAAAAAGTAGTTTCGTTCACTCACTTGTTCTACCGGACGGCGGCAGTCTGGACAGAGACCTTCCTCCACATCCTTTTCGGTCCAAAATCGTTCGTCAAATGTGCAGTACCAACCGGTATATTCAGCTTGATAGATCAGACCTTTGTCATACAGTGTTTGCAGATATCGTTGGACGACACCCTGATGCTGGGGGTCAGTGGTGCGAATAAAGCCATCCTGAGAAATGTGTAAGAGTGTCCATAGGTCACGAAACTTGGGCATGAGCCGATCACAATGCGTTTGAGGGGCAATGCCAGCCTTGGCCGCTGCCTGTTGGACTTTTTGTCCATGTTCATCCAGGCCTGTGAGGAAAAAGACTTCGAATCCTTGTAATCGATAGAATCGGGCGAGCACATCGGCAGCAATGGTGGTATAGGCGTGACCAATATGTGGGACATCGTTAACATAATAAATTGGGGTCGTGACATAAAACGTATTGGACATAGCAAGATGATTCCTTTGTCAGTACAAACAATAGGTGAAGTGTTGTCTTTTGACGACTGAATTTTAACAGGTTCGGCTGGTCTGATGTTTAAACGGGTTCATGAGAAATTGCCAAGCTTGTTTGGTCGTGAAGATGGAAGAAGAATTGTTCCAAGCCAATTTGCAGGTTGAGGTTTCGGTGTTGTCCTCGTTCAAGTTGATTCAATTCCTGAATCAATTGCAGGATGGCCGAGGGTGGAATTGTTTTGGCCAGATTCCTGAGCGTAGATTCCTGTTCTCGGTAGACCATCGGAGAACGTGTGCTATCCAATGCCAGAAAGAGCAGGTCTCTGAGGGCTAGCCAAAACCAGTGAAGAGCTTCCTGTACTTGATGGGATTTGACCAAGCCCTCACTCATGTCAAACACCCGGGCTGCCGAAGCGGGGGGGGCTCCGAAGAGCAAAGCCCAATACTGATGAAGTTTGATTTTCAACTCCGTTGGATCTATCTGAAGGGACGGGCCCAATCGACCTTCGGAAAAGGTCGCCACAAATTGGGCGTCGGCTGGGTCCATGTTCCTTTGATTGACCAGAAACGCATAGATTTCAACTTGAGGGAGAGGTGAAAACCGTAATGTGAGACACCGAGAGCGAATAGTGGTCAACAAGTGTTCGGGGCGACTGGATATAAGGAGGAAGAGGCAATGATCTGGCGGGTCTTCCAAAGTTTTGAGCAAGGCGTTGGCGGCTTCTTGGGTCATCGAGTCAGCCTCATCAATCAGGCAAATCTTATGTGATCCGACGAGTGGGCGATAGATGACCAGGTGCTCGATGTTTCGAATTTGGTCAATTTTTATTTTTGGATTCTGTGATTGCGGGTCTTCAGGCTGAATGATCAAAAAGTCAGGGTGTATGCCTTGTTCAACTTGATGACATGATCGGCAGGTACCACAGGCATCAAATATGGGAGTGTCCTGTGGGGTCTCACAATGGAGATACTGCGCTAAAGCTAGGGCGGTTCGGCGTTTGCCGATGGCGGGTTCTCCATGAAAAAGGTAGGCATGTCCCAAGCGGTCAGCACCCACGGCCGATTGGAGCCACTTAATGGGTCGATGATGTCCGAGGATTTCTCTAAATGCCATAGTCTAGGGGGCTCCTTCGGTGTGCTTTGCCTACCTGTGGGGCTTTAAAGGGACTAAACATAGGTAATCATGCGTATATATGAAGGTGTTTGTCAGTGAGGCGACTTGGGCAGCTAGGGTATCAGGGGGTAGTCGGGCGTTAAGGGTTTGAATTCGTTGTGGGTTTTCTTTCGCCAAGGAGAGGAAACCACGACGCACAAGTCGATGAAACTTCAGCGATTCTTGGTCCAGTCGATTTTGGTGCTGGGATTGTTGGCGTCTGGCCAACCCATCTTGGATGGGCAGGTCCAAGAAAAACGTCAAATGAGGTTGGAGTCCCTTTGTGATAAATTGATGGGCACTGTTGAGAAAAGCGGTATCCAGGTTTCGTGCAGACCCTTGATAGGCTAAAGTCGAATCGAAAAACCGGTCACACAGGACGATCATACCTTTGGCAAGGGCTGGAAGAATGACATGTGTGACATGTTGTGAACGGGCAGCCAAAATTAACATTGTTTCACAAGCCGGAGTGATGGTTTCTTTTTTTAATTTTGCCTTGGAGGGAGACAGGATCAGTTGCCGGATCCTCTCCGCGAGGGGTGTACCCCCTGGCTCCCGTGTCTCTAGAACTTGGTAACCTTGGGATCGTAGCCAACGGGCCAGTTGTCGGCATTGGGTGGTTTTCCCCGAACCTTCCGTTCCCTCGAAGGTCAAGAATAAACCGGACGGGGAGTTTTGTTTTCCCTTGCCTTGTTTCCTCTTTGTCATTCCTTGGCTTCCTCCCTGAATCCTAGTCTAAGTCATTGAAATTCGCAAGAAAAGTCTTGCGGGAGCCAGGTTCGGGTTGTAAGATGCCAAGGCAATCTTCTTGATCTCCCTCGTTAATCGTGGGGGGGTAAAGGTGTGAGTGGTCCCATGCATAACCTTCGTGCCTCGCTCAAACGGTATTTTCTCACAGGGCTCCTTGTCATTACCCCCATTTGGGGGACCATACTCATTTTAAAAACCCTGTTTGTGACCGTTGATAGTATCTTAGGGACAGCCTTAGCCGACTTGGTGCTTCCAGATTATTATTTCCCGGGTCTCGGAATTTTGGCGTTAGTGTTCCTCATTTTTTCGGCGGGGGTGTTAGCCACGAATTTTTTTGGGAAGCGCATGGTCCGCCGCTGGGAGGAATTTTTAGATCGGGTTCCCATTGTCCGTGGTATTTATGCGACCTTGAAATCCATGATGGACATTTTATCCTTTAAACAGCGCGAAAAATATGACAAGGTTGTCATGATTCAGTTTCCCAAAAACGGGTATTATGCCCTGGCGTTTGTGACCGGTGAGACTCGTGGGGAAATCCAACTTCTGGCACCTGAGCCCTTAGTGCATGTTTTCATCCCAACTTCCCCCAATCCTACCTCTGGGTACTTCCTGTTGGTTCCTGAACAGGAAGTGGTTCCTGTGGATATGGGGGTGGAAGAAGCCATGAAATTGATTGTCTCGGGTGGATTCTATTCCCCTTCCGAGAAGCCCTTTGGTATTGAAATTGCTAAAAAACAAGATAGAGTGAATCTAAAGGGCTCTCGAAAAGTCACTACCTCTTAAAAGGGACGTATTTTCAGGTTAGTTCTCTCCCCGTGAGTCACCAAATCGACATGGCCGCAATCATTCTTGCCGCAGGTCAAGGCACGCGGATGAAATCGAGTTTGCCCAAGGTGCTGCATCCGGTAGCCGGACGCCCGATGCTGGGGTATGCCGTGCGATTGGCTCGTCATGTGGCCACCCACACCGTGGCCATTGTCGTGGGGCATGGAATTGACCAAGTGCGAGCCTATTTGGATAAGGAAAATGCCCAATTTGAACCTTTTGTGGTGGTAGAACAGGCCCAACAACTTGGAACCGGACATGCGGTTCAACAAGCTTATCCTTCTGTCACAAGTCATTCCATCCATCCCCCCAGCCAATATCTGATCCTGAATGGTGATACCCCTTTATTGACAACAGAAACCGTGGCGGCCATGGTGGAATTCCATCAATCGGAAGGTGCGAAACTCACCTTGTTAACCACGGTACTGGCCGAGCCTGATGGATATGGTCGGGTGGTTCGGGGAAAAGAGGGTGAGGTGTGCCGGGTGGTAGAAGAGCGAGATGCGTCCTCAGGGGAAAAAGCCATTTCTGAGATTAATGTCGGAACATACGTTGTGGAGGCTGGGTTTCTTGAAGCGGCCCTGAATCAATTGTGTCCAAAAAATACGCAAGGGGAATATTATCTGACGGATATTATTGAAATCGCGGTTCGGCAAAACCTTAAGGTTGTGGCCTGGTCCACCGCTGATTTCTTGGAGACCACTGGAATCAACACACGGGTGCATCAGGCCTTGGCTGAAAAAGAAATGCGCCGCCGGATTGCTCAGCGGCACATGGTGGCTGGTGTGACCATTTTGGATCCGGACCGTGTGCTCATTGATGATGGGGTGACTGTGGGGCGAGATTCGGTTCTCCATCCCGGCGTCATCTTAGAAGGGTCCACTCAAGTCGGGGATGACTGTACGATTCGTGCTAATTCTAGGCTTACGGACTCTGTCCTAAGCCAAGGGGTGCTTATCCAAGATTCCTGTGTGCTCCAGAGAGCGAGGGTTGAAGAGCAGGCCGTCATTGGACCATTTGCACACTTGCGTCCGGGCAGTGTCATTCACCGCAAGGCCAAGATCGGGAATTTTGTGGAACTCAAAGAGACGGAAGTTGGTGAGGGATCAAAAGTTAATCATCTGAGTTATCTGGGAGATACATGGGTTGGTCGAAATGTGAATGTTGGCGCCGGGACCATTACCTGCAATTATGATGGGTATGGAAAAGAACGGACATACATTGAGGACAATGTCTTTATTGGAAGTGATGTCCAGTTAATTGCACCAGTCACTATAGGGGAAGGGGCGTTGATTGCTGCGGGAACGACCATTACCGAAAATGTCCCATCGAATGCCATGGGGATTTCCAGGGTGCCACAAACCAATAAGGAAGGGACGGCTGCCCGCCGCCGGGCCATGCTGAACCCTTCACTCGAAGTCGACACTGTCAAAAGCCACAAGGACGAAGAATGTTCTTCATCATCAAAGGTTCACCACAAGCGACAAGAGTCTGCATAAAAACCTTCTTTGTTTATCCCATTCTGGCAAGGTCTGAGTGTCTCGACCCGCTTAAGTTTTGCCATAACTCGCCGAAACATTCCATATCTTCATAGAATGATCAATAAGTTGGACTGAGAAGGAACAAACAGCGTATGTGTGGAATCATTGGATATGTCGGATGCGAATCCGCTTCGGCCATTTTATTGGCTGGATTACAACGGCTGGAATATCGAGGATACGATTCAGCTGGTATTGCTATCCAGCACGATGGAAATCTCGAGATTCGGAGAAGTGTAGGGAAACTCATCAATTTGGAAAACGTCCTGCAGAACAATGGTGTTGAGGGAAGAACAGGGATTGGGCATACCCGTTGGGCCACCCATGGGCGCCCCTCCGAGCAAAATGCCCATCCCCATCGTTCAGGGGACGTGGTATTAGTTCATAATGGAATCATAGAAAACTTTCTTGGCCTACGACATCAACTTGAATCCGAAGGGTATCGGTTTGAATCCGAAACCGATACGGAAGTCATTGCCCATTTACTATCTTCAGCGATGAAGCGAGGAATTCGTCTTCAGGATGCGGTCCTTCAGGTTGCGCATGAATTACATGGAAGCTATGCCATTGCGGCGATGTCATTGTCAGAGCCAGGACGGATTGTCGTGAGTCGCTCTGGATGTCCACTGGTGATTGGCCGAAACGAAACCGGGGCCTTTTTGGCTTCCGATGTGACACCCCTCTTGGCGTATACCCGAGAGGTCGTGTATTTGGAAGATGGGGAGGTAGGCATTTTACAGGAGTCTGCTATTTCGGTTTTGGATCCTGATGGGAACCCGAAACCTCACGAGCTCGTGAAAATTGACTGGGATGCAGAGGCAGCCGAAAAAGGTGGATATCCAGACTTTATGGTGAAGGAAATTCACGAACAGCCTCAAGTCATTATGGATACCCTCCGGGGTCGGTTTGATTATGAGTCTGGAGAAGCGGATCTTCCGGATTTGGCCATGACCAAAGAGGAGCTGTTCAACGCGAGAAGACTCTGGATTGTTGCCTGTGGGACGTCCTGGCATGCCGGACTCGTCGGGAAATATTTATTTGAAGAAATGGTCCGGAAACCTATTCAGGTAGACATTGGTTCAGAGTTCCGGTATCGGGAGCCGATGATCCAAAAAGGTGATTTATTTATTACCATTTCCCAGTCAGGGGAGACGGCGGACACTTTAGCTGCGGCTCGGGAGGCCAAGTGTCGAGGGGCGCGTGTTTTGGCGATTGTCAATGTGTTGGGGAGTACCCTGGCTCGTGAAGCTGATGGGGTGATCTATACCAGATGTGGTCCGGAAATTAGTGTGGCCTCCACCAAAGCGTTTACGGGACAAGTGATTGCCTTATATCTGTTAGCGCTGCACCTTGGGCGTATTCGAAACGTCTTAAGTCCAGAGGAAGGGCGCTGGTGGTTAGATCATTTTTTAACTCTTCCAGGACACGTCGAACGTATTTTAAGACAAGAGGACGCTATTCAGGCCATTGCCCAGCAGTATTATCAAAAAAGAAACTTTTTGTATTTGGGCCGAGGCATTAATTATCCCATTGCATTGGAAGGGGCCCTGAAACTCAAAGAGATTTCTTATATCCATGCGGAGGGGTACGCGGCAGGGGAGATGAAGCATGGCCCTATTGCCCTCATTGATGAAAATATGCCTGTGGTTGTGCTGTTGCCCAAAGATCGGCTGTATGAAAAATCCGTAAGTAATCTCATGGAGGTTCGGGCAAGAAACGCCCCGGTCATTGCTTTTGTCTCCGAAGGGGATCGAGAGTTAGATAAGGTCGCTGATCAGGTGTTTGCGGTTCCTGAGGTCCATCCTCTCCTGACCCCTATACTCTTTACGGTTAGTTTGCAACTTTTGGCCTATCATATTGCGGTCCTAGGTGGATTAGATGTGGACCGACCGAGAAATCTTGCAAAGAGTGTCACGGTTGAATAATGAGTAATGAGGGGTTTGTGGGATGTGGCCTGCCCAGCTGCCCTCGTGTTCTCTCGTAAGAGAGCACCCAACCTACGATTTATCCCTAATTAAACGATGGATGCCATGATCGTCACAGGGGGCGCTGGTTTCATTGGCGCCAATTTTGTCCGGAAGGCCTTGTTGGAGACCGATGCCAAGATTGTCGTTGTGGATAAATTGACCTATGCGGGTCATCGGGAAAATCTTGAAGGCCTATGGGGAAATTCTCGCCTGCATTTTGTACAGGCAGACATTGCAGATGCACGAGAAATGGCCAAAGTTGTGGACACTTATCGGCCACGATGGCTCCTGAATTTTGCCGCTGAATCCCATGTGGATCGGTCAATTGATGATCCGCATCCTTTTATTCATACCAATGTCACGGGGACATTGGTGCTACTCGATACGGTTCGCCGTTTCCTGAAACACGCGAAGGCAGATCAGCAACAACACTTTCGGTTCCTCCAGGTATCGACGGATGAAGTCTATGGGACATTAGGGCCGACTGGGTTATTCACGGAAGATACGCCCTACGCTCCCAATTCTCCCTATGCCGCGTCGAAAGCGAGTGCGGATCATTTGGTGCGAGCCTATTTTCACACACATGGTGTTCCGACGCTGATTACGAATTGTTCCAATAACTATGGGCCCTATCAATTTCCTGAGAAGCTCATTCCTCTCATGATATTGAATGCATTGGAAGGGAAACCTCTTCCGATTTATGGGAAGGGACAACACATTCGGGACTGGTTGTTCGTGGATGATCATTGCGAGGGCCTGTTACGGGTTCTTCGGCAGGGGAAACCGGGAGAAAAATATAATTTGGGAGGTCAGTCAGAACGCTCTAATCTTGATGTCGTGGGAGCGATCTGTCAAATCATAGAAGATGTGGTTCCGAGTGCTTCTAATGTTGCTCTGTCCCAACGTGGGCTACAGCGGTATGACGAACTCAAAACCTTTGTGTCTGACCGTCCAGGCCATGACCTTCGTTATGGGATTGATGTGACCAAGATCCAATCTCAATTAGGATGGAAGCCGCGTTTTTCTTTTGATGCCGGATTGCGTCAGACCATTGAGTGGTACGTGGCCAATCGCCAATGGTGCGAAGTGGTGACGGAAAATTGTTATCAGCGGGAACGGCTCGGGTTACAGGAGAGCCCTTCTCAGTAAGTACTCTCGCCAGGTTGATAATGTTCTGGATAACTGACGAATGATCATGAAACAGGCGGTACAATAGGAAAGATGAAGGGGATTATTTTAGCGGGCGGTTCAGGGACGAGACTGTATCCCCTAACTCATGCCGTGAGCAAACAACTGCTTCCGGTCTATGACAAGCCGATGTTGTATTATCCGTTGTCCACAATCATGCTGGCCGGAATTAGAGATATTTTGGTGATCACCACTCCTCACGAACAGGAGGGATTTTGTCGTCTCCTAGAAGATGGGAGTCATCTTGGGCTAAACATCCAGTACCAAGTCCAACCACGACCGGAAGGGATTGCTCAAGCCTTTTTAATTGGCCGAGAGTTTATTGGCCACGATCGCGTGGCGTTAATCCTGGGAGATAATATTTTTTATGGTCACGGCCTCTCCGATTATTTGCAGGAAGCGGCCTCTCATGCCACTGGGGCACAGGTGTTTGCCTATCAGGTTCGTGACCCCGAACGATATGGAGTGGTGACATTCAATGCCCAAGGTCAAGCGATGACCTTGGAAGAAAAACCTGTTCATCCTAAATCCCCTTATGCGGTGACCGGCCTGTATTTTTATGATAATCAGGTTGTGGATATTGTCGATTCTCTCAAGCCTTCAGCCAGAGGTGAGTTGGAAATCACGGATGTGAATAAAACGTATTTGGAAGCCAAGGCCCTCCATGTCAAATTGATGGGTCGAGGCATTGCTTGGTTGGATACTGGAACCCATGAGGCCCTCATGCAAGCGGGGCAATATATTCAAGTGTTGCAAGAACGGCAAGGGCTCATGGTAGCCTGCCCCGAAGAGATTGCGTATTCCAAGGGCTATATTCAAGCCGACGAGGTTTTGCGGTTAGCTGCACGTATGAAAAACAACGGATATGGGCAATACTTGCTAGATATGGTGGACCATGAACGGACATAGCAGCCGATGAAGATTTTGCCCACAGAGTTGCCAGAGGTCCTCATCATTGAACCGGATATCTATCGGGATGTGCGAGGATGGTTTTTTGAAACCTATCATGTCCAGAAGTACCGAGATGGGGGAATCCCTTTATCTTTTGTGCAGGATAATTGTTCCTCATCGGTTTGTGGGGTCCTTCGGGGACTGCATGCTCAAATGACCCGACCACAGGGAAAGTTGGTAAGAGCTCTCAAGGGAGAAATCTTTGATGTGGCGGTGGATATTCGAAAGGGGTCTCCAAACTTTTGTTCGTGGGTTGGGGTGGCATTAAAAGCCGAAAATTATAAACAACTATACATCCCACCTGGGTTTGCTCATGGGTTTTGTGTTCTGACGGATATTGCGGAAGTGGAGTACAAATGTACGGATGTGTATGTCCCAGGGGATGAGATGACCATTCGTTGGAATGATTCAACCGTTGGAATCAACTGGCCATTGGAGTCTCCGATGCTCTCCCCTAAAGATGCGGCAGGGCAAACAGTAGAAGAATTGTGGGACCAACTCCCTGATTATCACGTATGAAGCATCAAAAGGTTTTAATTACCGGGGCTCAAGGGCAATTAGGCCAGGTTCTTCAGTGGCAGTTTTCTGACCATGAAGTGACAGCCTTAGATATTCAGGATCTCAATATTTGTCAGGTTGAGTCAATTCGAAAGGCATTGAGTCAGGTTCGACCTCATCTTGTCATCAATGCAGCAGCGTATACTCAGGTTGATGATGCCGAGACCAACCAAGAAGCCGCATATCGGAGCAATGCCTTAGGACCAAAAAATTTAGCGCTGGCCACGCAAGAAGCCAACATTCCTTTGGTGCATTTTTCCACCGATTATGTGTTTGATGGGACCCAATCCCGTCCGTATCATGAATTTGACCGCCCCAATCCCATATCAGTGTATGGGCAGAGTAAACTGGCTGGCGATGAAGTGGTACGGAGTATGAATCCAAAGCATTTTATCGTTCGGACTGCCTGGCTCTACCATACGGTCGGGAAAAATTTTCCCAACACTATTTGCCGTCTTGCTGACCGAGATCAGGTGCGGGTGGTGAGTGATCAATTTGGCTCTCCCACCTACGCGCCCTATTTAGCTCATGGGGTTTACCGGTTGGTTGAGACGGATGCCTATGGCACCTATCACCTCGCTGGCTCTGGAGAAGCCAGTTGGTACGAGTTAGCCCAAGCGTTGTATAAGGCTCTAGGCATCCAGACGCCGGTTGTGCCGATTTCAACTGAAGAATATCCTCTACCCGCTACCCGTCCGGCTTATGCGGTGCTGACCTCCTTGCAAGATCCTTTTTTTTCCTTACCGCCCTGGCAGGAAGGAGTTCGCGTCTTCGCCACTCAATGGAAAGGGTGAGAGTCGTTATTCACAAGAATGCCTGCCTGAAGTGGAGACAGCCCTAAGCGATGGGTTATGTCGAAACAGTCGTGTTGGCTGTGATTCAAGGGTTAACGGAATTTCTTCCGGTTTCTTCCTCTGGCCATCTGGTTCTTGCGCAACATTGGTTTGGCCAAGTAGGTGAGATCAATTTACTCTACGATGTGATGCTGCATTTGGCCACGGTGACGGCTATCATTCTCTATTTCCGACAAGATCTTCTCACTCTGGTCAAAGGATATTTCGGGTTGGGTACTGGCACAGGGAGTATGTTTCAGGGCTGCGAGCGGCAGACCGTTCACTATGTCATATTCGCCTCAATTCCTACCGCGATTTTGGGGTTAGGTATTGAATCCATCGGCTTTTCAACCTTGGCCCAGCCTTCTGTTGTGGCCGTGATGTTTTTGGTGACCGGTGTGGTGTTATGGCTGGGACGAGGGGCAAGCGCTTCTCGCAGTGCGAAAGAGATGAAGCCTTGGGATGCCCTGGTGATTGGGTTGATACAAGGGGTTGCCGTCTTTCCTGGTATTTCCCGATCAGGTTCTACCATAGCGGGTGGCATGTTCCTTGGCCTAGATCGAGAGCTTGCGGCACGGTTTTCGTTATTGATTTCGATCCCAGCGATTTGTGGGGCGACCCTTCTTGAAGTGGTGAAAGCCTTCGGGCAGACGCAAGAACCCATCGGGACTTATATCCTTGGGATGGTTGTGGCGGCCGTCGTGGGGTATTGGTCTATTGCAGTCATTTTGCGATTGGTTCGGCAGAATCATTTTCATTATTTTTCGTATTACCTCTGGCCTTTGGGGATTAGCATCCTTCTCTGGGGAGCATTGAGGTAGGTCTCATGGGTCTGTTGAAAAAGTCCGTCAGCGGCGTTCTCGGGCCTTTGTCGGAGCCTTCGCCGTGCACCCGCACCCTCACGTACTCTGTGTAAGCTTCGGTCGCCAACAGCGGTCGCCCCTACGGGATCCGGCAAGCAAAACTGCGGTCTTGCTGGACGGGCCTTTTTGAACAGACCCCTTGCTTGTGATGATTCATAGAATTGGCATTTTGGGATTGACGTTCTAAAATTTTTGAATTACTCAACAGCCCCCTCATGTCACGCTGTCCGTCCAGTTATAGCTATTTTCCAAATTCATAATCCACATGACTTTCCTCGCGATGGTTTTTTAAAATAGGTCAATAGCTCTAATGAACCTACCGGTACCTTATTCTTCATCGTCTATTTCTTTTTTTGGTCGACGAGCCACCCCACTGTCGATGGCTGCTTGAGCGACAGCTTTGCCAACTTTGGGAACCAATTGTTTATCAAAGACGCTCGGGATGATGTATTCCTCGCTCAATGCGGAATCTGGAACGATATTGGAGAGCGCACCGGCTGCGGCAAGGAGCATTGATTCATTAATCGTTTTGGCTTGGACATCCAACGCTCCCCGAAAGATCCCGGGGAATGCCAGTAGGTTGTTACATTGATTCGGGTAGTCTGATCGGCCACTAGCAAACACCCGACAAAAGGGAATGGCGGCTTCTGGTGAAATTTCTGGATCAGGGTTAGCAAGGGCAAACACGATGGGATCTTTTGCCATTAAAGCCAAATCCTCCGCTTTCAACGCATTGGCGGTAGAAAGCCCAATGACGACATGGGCCTCTTTCAGAGCATCCTGGATGGTGCCGGTTGGGTTAGTATACTTGATGAGGGGATGAAGGTTATGACGATGAGTCAGAAGGGTTTCAATCGGTTGATCCAAGACTAAGCCCTGTTTGTCACATCCTTTCAGTTGTGTGACTCCAGCTCCAAGGAGTAATTCACAGCAAGCGGTGCCGGCCGCTCCCAACCCGACGACGACCACCTTGATACTATCAATGGATCGATGAATGACCTTCAAGGCATTCAATAACGCACCCAAGATCACGACGGCGGTGCCATGCTGATCATCATGCATCACCGGAATATCTAACTCTGCTTGAAGCCGACGTTCAATTTCAAAGCAACGAGGGGCGCTAATGTCTTCCAGATTAATGCCACCAAAAGTTGGCGAAATCGCCAACACAGTCTTGATGATGTCTTTAGGATCCTGAGTATTGAGACACAAGGGCCAGGCATCGATTCCGGCAAATTGATGAAACAACATGGCCTTGCCTTCCATGACCGGCATGGCTGCAAGGGGGCCAAGATTACCCAAGCCCAAGATGGCTGATCCGTCAGTCACGATAGCAATGCTATTACTTTTGCAGGTGAAGGTATAGGCTTTTTTCCCATCTCCGGCAATGGCTTTCACCACTCGTCCCACACCTGGGGTGTACACCATGGATAAGGTATTGCGTGTTGTGATGGGGAATTTGCTTTCCACTCGAATTTTTCCCCCTAAATGCATGAGAAAAATCCGATCGGAAGAGGCCACCACTTTGACATCAGGCAAGGTGTTCAGTCGTGTCAAGACCCGTTCACCATGTTCTTCGCTTTGGACATCCAGGGTAATATCCCGAATGACTTTGGTACGAGTGGCTGACACCATATCGTATGCCCCCAGACTGGCTCTCTCTTCAGCTATAGCGGTGGCCAATTGAGCAAAGACCCCGGTCCGCTGAGTCAGCTCTAGTCGTACGGCCATTCGGTAGTTTGAATAGGGGCCGATATCTTGTGATGAACTATGGCTGTCTCGATTTCGTTTAAAAAAATTCCACACAAACGGTTACCTCCTCAAACAAAGCCATGACGATTTCTCCCATCCCTCACATTACTACTTTTATTGTATCGGATAAGGGAAGTTAGGGGTATGTGGTAGAAATGCAGAAATGAGAAAAAAACTGTCTTTTCCAAAATTGGCACTTTACCCTAAGATAGTAACACCGGTGAAGTGTGGAAGCCGGCTTCTGCTTATGGGAGTGTTGAATAATCCATAAACTCGGCGATAGCAGGCCAGTTCCGCGATCTATTTGAGAAAGGCCTGTCTGATAGCTAGGGGCTGTTCAAAAATGGCGATCAGCAAGGCCGCAAGCCGCAAGGAGGATGAGGCGTACAGGTCCGTACGTCGCATCCTTCGAGCAATGAGAACGCCGCTGACGGCATTTTTCAACAGCCCCTTTCAATGCCTATTGGCTTTGCCCCATTCCATGGATCACCCATAGCAAGAGGGAATGTTCAAAAAGGCCTGCTTTCTCACCCGCCCAACCCGACTGCGCTAAGACGCACCTTTCCTCAGGCAAGACCGCAGGGATTTTGGCGCACGAAGCGTACAGATGAGCACGTGAGCACGACAAAAGACCGACCTGCCTGCGCGAAGCCGCTCCGGCGAAGGCAGGGAACGCTGCTGGCGGACTTGTTCAACATTCCCTTTAGAGAAAAACGGGTTACACTAAGCCCATGTGGCCTGCTCCAAAGCCATACTCAATTTCCCAGACCATCCGAGTCCTTCTCTGCGTCGTGTTCACCTTCTGGATCGGCGCCTGCGGGTCGGAACAGGATTCCCCTTCTACCCACACACGGACACCCGCGCCTACATATATAGATACTGGTGACCTGGCCGCCATCAAAAAGCAGGGCATCCTCAGGGTCCTGAGTCCTCCCGATAGCCATCAAAACCATCTCCCACGCCAAGGATTTCCGCAAGACTTGGAGCTTGAACTGCTGGAAACATTCGCCAAATCCATGGGATTGCAATTGGGCTTTGTGACCGTGGAGCAATATCAGGATTTGATCCCGTTCTTGCTGGAAGGGAAGGGGGATATCATTGCAGCGAATTTCACCGTCACGCCAGAGCGTAAACAGCACATCGCCTTTACCGTTCCTATCACGACGGTTCAAGAACAAGTCATCACGCGGCCAGGAGATACCAGTCTGCACACACCGAAAGACCTCAAGGGCCGAACCCTCACGGTTCGACGATCGTCAGCTTTTTGGAAGACGGCCACCAGTCTGCAACAACAACATCCCGGCCTCAACCTCCAGGAAGCCCCAGAACATTTGGATACCGAACAAATCCTGGATTACGTTGCACGAGAGGAGTTTGATATTACGGTGGCCGACAGCAACCTCATCAAAGCGGTCCTCACCTATCGATCCGACCTTCAACCCGCTTTGACGTTGACTCAGGACCGGCCCGTGGCCTGGGGAATCCGCCCAGAAGCCACGGAGTTCCGTGCCGCACTCAACACCTTTCTCAACGAAGTCGAACTCGCCCATCATCGACCCTCTATTTCTCAAGAGGATCTACCGGAAATCCGCAAGCAGCAAATCCTACGTGTCCTCACAAGAAATAACCCCACCACCTATTTTCTTTGGCACGGTCAACTTATGGGTTTTGAATACGAATTGGCCAGACATTTTGCCAAACGCCATCACCTGCGCGTGGAAATGGTCGTGCCACCCACACGGGAAGATCTTATTCCATGGTTGCTGGAAGGCAAGGGCGACGTCATCGCAGCATCCCTGACCATTTCCGACCAACGGAAAAATCAAGGCCTCGCCTTTTCCCGTTCGTACCTCACGGCCTCAGAAATTGTCGTGGCGAGGGCGAATGAACCGGAGGAAGGCCTCACCAAACCAGAACACTTGGCGGGCCGCACCTTCGTCGTGCGTCCCAGCAGTAGCTATTGGCAGACATTGGAAGAGATGCAGCGGCAAGGCATCGCACTGACACTCCAAGCGGCCCCGGAAGACCTGGAAACCGAAGAAATCCTGGCGAAGGTGGCCGAGGGAGAGTACGACCTCACCGTAGCCGACAGCCATATACTCGACATTGAACTGACCTGGCGGGAGGACATTCGCGCCGCCTTTCCATTAGGCGATCCCAAACAGCATGGCTGGGCCGTGCGCGCGTCCAATCCTCAACTGTTGAAGGCCATCAATCAATACATCAACAAGGAATACCGCGGACTCTTCTACAACATCACCCTCAAGAAATATTTCAAAAATCCACGCAACATCCGGCAGCACGTGAAGTTTCGCGCCAGTCGAACCGGGGAACTCTCCCCCTACGATAACCTGGTCAAGCCACATGCCAAACAGTATGGATTTGATTGGCGGCTCATCGTGGCACAGATGTACCAAGAAAGCCGCTTCAATCCTAAGGCTCGATCCTGGGCAGGGGCAGTAGGCCTCATGCAGGTGCTACCCAGAACAGCGAGAAGTCTAGGCTATACAAAAATTGAAACACCTGAAAAAGGAATTGAGGCGGGAGTCACATATCTGAATTGGGTGCGGGAACGGTTTGATCCAGAACTGCCTGTGGATGTCCGCCTCTGGTTTACGTTGGCTGCCTATAACGCAGGGCAAGGTCACGTGAAGGACGCCCGGCGCTTAGCGCGCAAGCTCGGCCTCAATCCTGACCGTTGGTTTGGCCACGTGGAAAAGGCCATCCAACTACTGGCCAAACGCAAATACTCCCGCCAAGCCCGGCATGGCTACTGTCGCGGGTCTGAACCAATGAAATATGTCCGCGAAATCAAACGCCGCTACGAAGCCTACCAACACGCAGCAAAACTGTAGGCCGGACAGACTTTTCCTTCCTACCACTTGGATAAAAAAATTCCGATGGAAAATGAACCATTATAGGATTTTAACTTTCCACTAAGACAATTCAAAACCCCCTCGCCCTTCTAGGGAGAGGGTTGGGGTGAGGGTGAAGGCTCATCGAATAGTTAACCCACCATATGATAAATCTCCCATATATCTTGGGTAGCCTACCTAAAGAAAAGAAAGGGGGTTAGGATGAGGGAGTTTAATCCAAAAATTGAAAGTACTTGGAAGAGCCAAGGTTACCCTAACGACTGAATCAAGGTCCTCATTTCCGGAACCAAATCCCCTCCCCCGTTGGAACGACCGGATAGGGCCGCGTCAATTCCCGCGTTCAGCACAACCTTCGCTTCGTCATTTCTCTTCAGCCCAGCCAAGGCTCGGCCCAAAGCAAAATGGGAGGCCACATGGACGGGATCCAATTCAACCGCCACCCGAAGATGTTCCACCGCTTCTTCCAGATTTCCCCCTTCTTGCATAATCTTGTCCCCAAGACCATATCGTCCCAAAAATCCATCAGGCTTCTTCGCCACCATCTGCCGAAATACTTCAATATCCATAATCGAACCGGTCTCCATAAATAAAGGTTGCTAAGAACTAGAATCTTACCAGCAGTTCCAACAGATCAGCCAGGTTGGGGAATAATACGAATGGAGGGGTCCAAAAAAAGGTTTTTAATACTGTATTAAAAAGGTGTTGCACTTCGAACCTGAATTCACCAGTAACGAACTCTTGAGCGTCCCTAATTGGAAACGGATAGTCTTTGAATTATCTTATTAACCCACCCCCTCACCCATTCCCCTTCGTTCCTCTTCGGAACAAAACTCCAAAGGGGCGGGGAAATGGAAATGTCTAAGTTGAAAGTTAAAATACTTATAGAGAGAACTTCTGCTGTTGTTTCTCAAAAAAAGGGGGAGGAGACTTAAGTTTCTCCTCCCCTTCAAGACCAATCCTTTTGCTTATCCTAGGGGACTACCAATACGCTAATTTTACTTATTGGGATTTGTGGCTTCTTTTACTGGGGGGTCGATGATGTATTCTGGGTACCCTTTGGTTTGCGGAAGACTACCTGCCCCCTCATGGGTAAGATTGGGATGTCTTGGTAATTGTTGAACAGATGATTCATCATGGGACACCGCCGCTTTTTCCAGGGCTGCTGAACCAGTCCATATTTCCCGCCCCGGATCATTGGCTAGCGGCATATTGTTGACCGGGTCTCGTAAATCGGACATGGGATGTCCTGCCGTACCTCATGGTCTTTCTGGCTTACGTTGCGGGAGGGGAATACCTCTTTCCCTTTTTCGCAGTCCCCTTGTTATAAGACTGTTGCCCTTCAACTTTTGTGGTGAACCCCTTCAACGAAGGCTTCCCAATGTTTCTGACCTCAAGCAACCGAAGTTGATACCCTTGTGAATCCCCGTATTCGGCAAAATCCTGATGGTGCGGTGGGGAGAGAAATGTGCCAACCTTTTTATGTTTAATAGGGCAGAAAAAGGCTTCGGTTGTCCGTGCAATCTGCACCGCATAGTTCAAAA
>JAZFZJ010000119.1:0-5798 GCA_036443915.1 Nitrospirales bacterium | reverse complement strand
ATCCTTTTTCCAAAGCATGTCGACGAGCGGGCTTAAAGGATGTGACGCTCCACACCTTGCGTCATACGTTCGCCTCTCGGTTAGCCATGGCTGGGGTAGACCTAAGAACGATACAGGAACTTGGCGGATGGCACTCATTGCAGATGGTTGAACGGTATAGTCATCTCAGTCCAAACCATAAGGCTCAGGCAGTAGAGCGGATTGCCTTGAATAATTCCACTACGCTTTTCACTACGCCTGAAAAAGAACGCTTGGCCTAATTCATGTAACTAGTTGAAACTAAAGGCTCGGAGGGGTGCTAGAGTGAACGAATAGACCGGTTTCACAGACCTATGAAAATCTCCATGAACAAAATCGAGCACATATGTTGTCACTTTAGGTATTTCCAGAATATAAAGAACACATTGCAAGGAAAGGCCTATGGTTGATGAATTTTGAAAATAGCTATAGCAGCCCAACGATTGAGCAAGATGCCTCTTGGGACTTATCCCCGCCATTTTTCTTCCCTTTTTCCTTTTGGTGAGATATGCAGACTGCCCCTCAGGAAAAGGAATGAGTATCCTGACCAAATCAATGGCTGAGAGAGCAAGTCTGCAAAGGAGAGAGGATGCTTTTGTTGATTAGGGAAAGTGCTCTAATTCACGGAGAATTGTTTCCCGTTTGGAAAACGGGAGACGATTGAGTTTTTCATGAAAGGTCTTTTGGCGTTGAGAGGGACTTATACGAGTAAGTCCTAAGGATTTTTCTAGTTCCAGACGTCTGGGAAGCGGTAAGGCTTGAAACTGACTCCATAACTCACCAGAATCTTGTAATCCCTCCCATTTTCTCCTCTTGCTCATGAGGGACTCTCGTGGCTTCGCTTTTATGTTTTTGAGACCCTGGTATTGCATTTGAAGCTGTCTCTGCCGTTCCAAAAATTGTTGACGCATTCGCTTAATTTTTTGAATGGCTTGTTCTTGTTTTTTAGGATTCATCGATTGCCATCGCTCGGAACTCCGAAGACTTTCTTCATACCCGGCAAAAGGTACAGAATAAGCTTGACCTCCAGGTGGCTGGGCATCCGGATACTCTACCGTTTCTTCTTGAAGTCCTTGAGCCTGTACAGCACCCCATACTGGAGCAGTCTCACTCGGTAAAAACCCGCTCAGATAACCCACAACACACATCGCTCCCAGCGCTTTGTTCCAAATCCTATGCCACCCATTGTGCAGAACCATCCTCATGAGCCTATCTTCCATAGAATTCACCCCTGTCAAAATCCTACCAATTTGTAATGGCCCCACGAAGTCTTTGAGTATGGGGAATGTTGAACAAGCATGTCCTACGTATGGCCGAGGGTCCGACAGGGGCATTGGCAGCACTGTACCATGATTACAGACTCAGATTCACGGCCCTCACACCAAGGAAAGGGTGCATGCTGAAGAACGAGACAAACAGGGCCACCCTTCGAGAAATCTCAGGACAGGCTTTAATCATTCCCTTGTGCGATGTGAAGAAGTGGGGGAATTATCCAATGAAGATCGTAATTGAGGGAATTTCGTTTTATTTCGAGAACTCCTATTATAGAATAATTCAACACATATCAAATAAGCAAAAATTCGGAAATGTTTTCCCCCGATCCATGAGGGAATACCCGTTTTCAAGGGAACGAGTAAAATTCCCGTCAAACAAGAAGGCCGGATAGTAAGCCTGGACCAGCAAAGGAGATTTGTGGCTCCCATACGATCCTTTCCCCAAAGATCCCCGTTAGTCCCCTCAAAATATAGTCAGAAGGGAGGAACATCGACATTGGGCCTGTTGAATACATCACAATTTTCAGAGCGCCAATCCCATCTGACCAATGCCATGAATCACCACAAGCTAGGCGCCTGTTCAAAAAGGCCCCTGTTTCACCCGACCAGCCCTTGCACGCCAAGACGTGCCTTTCCTCGGTCAAGACCGCAGGGGCTTTGGCGCCCGGAGCGTACACGGAGTACGTGAGGGCGAACGGCGCGAAGAGCGCCAAGCCTGTAAACGCGAAGCCGACAAAGGCCCTAGAACACCGCTGGCGGACCCAGCGCCTACGCGAGGGCATGCTTTTTCAACAGGCCCACATCGGAAAGAAGGAAATCTGGCAAGCCGGAGCCAAACAATGACCCTTAGACAAAGGATCCAGGCGAATCCCTAGAACCGATACCCTTTAACTCTTCTCCTTTTTTTGCAAATATAGTGATCTCCTCATAAAATTGCCTCTTTCTACTTTTGGGGGATTGCGATAGAATCCCGGCATTAGAAAAGGAAATCTTTAGTGTGGAATTTCCCTTTATTGAGTTGAAGTTATGGGCTATGTTAAATAACAGAGGAATGGTTTGCCATCACAAAAAGGAGGGCTGTTATGTCTGAAGCAACAGGAGGTATGTTCAGTGGACACACATCTAACGGTCGAGTTCTGGTTGTCGACGACGAGCCTGATGTCCGGAAGGTCGTGAAGATGACCTTGACCAAAGCTGGCTATGATGTCATTGAAGCCGAAGATGGCGAAAAGGCTATTGAGGCCATCAATGAAGGCGAAAACCCTCTACTTTTGGATGTCATTATCTCTGATATTCGAATGCCAAAAATCAATGGGGTCGAAGCCCTCAATTATTTCCAACAACAATGGCCTCGCGTTCCCTTAATTGTCCTGACAGGTTTCCCAGATATGGAGATGGCCACCGGGTTTATCAAAAAAGGTATCGTGGATTATTTAGTGAAACCGGTAGAAAAAGAAAAACTCACGAGCGCCGTGGCCAAAGCCATAGAACAGAGAGAAATTAATCGCTTGTAATTCGGCCTTAGACGTTTCATTAAGTCCCGGCTTTCTTACCCTTGAAAGGGGGGTTCCCGAATGAGAAAGACCCTGGAGTACTTCATAAAGCCCTATCTTTTGGATAGGGCTTTATCTTTTGAGCCCCATATGTGACGGAACCCATAACCCACAACCATGAACGCGCAACATACAGTCCCCATAAGCAACAGGGAGTAAAAGGATTCCATGCTGACCTCTGGCCCTCAAACCAACATCGTGATTCTGGGAGCGGGCAAAGGGGGCACCGCCCTTTTAGAATCGCTTCACCACTTGCCCAGAATCTGCATCATGGGCATCGCTGATGAAAACCCCCAAGCTCTTGGCCTTCAGATAGCTCGTTTGCACAACATTCCAACCACACAAAATCCTTTGGAACTCATACAAAAAAAAGACATTCACCTCATTGTGGATGTTACGGGAGACCCCACCTTCCCTCACTTAATTGACCAACATAAATGCAAGGACTCCGAGGTCTTAGGAGGAGCAGGAGCCAAAGTCCTTTGGGATTTGGTTCAACATGAATCAACTATGCAAGCCCAACTCTTCCAGGCAGAAAAACTGGCGGGAATGGGAATCTTTGCGTCAGGGATTGCCCATGACATCAATAATCCCCTGTATGTCATTCTGGCCTTTTCGGAAAATATTCTCCAAGAAACAGATTTCACCATTATTCGTGATCATGCCCAAAGTATCCTGCAAGCCGCTAAACGTATTCAATGTATCTCCCAAGAAATTACTCATTACGCGCGAGCTTCCAACGTTCACGATGCGATGAAGGTCGAAGTGACTTCCCAACTCGAGGAGGCGCTCACCATTGCAAAATATGCCACGGCTGCTCAGAACCTCATCATTGAAAAAAATTTTAATACCGAAGCGGAGATTTTTGCCAGACCCGAGGAAATTTTGCAGATCTTCGTCAATCTCCTTACCAATGGGATCCATGCCATAGAAGGGAAAGGCTGCCTGACTCTCTCTTGCTGGAGTGAAAATGGCATGGTCAACGTGAGCATTTCCGATACAGGGTGTGGAATCCCCGACGAAAACCTCCCAAAAATTTTCAACCCCTTTTTTACCACCAAAGCCGAAGGAAAGGGCACAGGGCTGGGCCTCTACAATGTTCGGACAATTGCGAGAAAATACCAAGGTGAACTGACGGTTGAAAGCTCGGTAGGGAAAGGTACGACCTTTCAGTTATCATTTCCCCGTATCGTATCAACTTGATAAGGGTTCCTATGGAAGCCCCCGCACCCAGCAAATCCGCTGTAAAACGCAAAAAAGGACTGACTCAGAAACTCGTCTTTTCCATGCTGCTTGTGGGGGCCTTGCCGCTTCTCATTGGGCTTTTGCTGGCCTTTTATCAGGGAACACAAAGCATCCAGAAAGTGAATGGAGCCAGCTTCCAGGCTCTAGCGACGGAAACAGCCAGAAAATTGGACTTTGTGGTTAGCGATGAATTGGCGAAGACCTCATTACTAACCACTGACGTAAACGTGGTTCAATTGTTAGAAAGCCGGCGCGACGACTTGAGCGAAATCGGCCAGACCGCCCTTCAGCAATTGCTTCAACAAGAACAGGATGCGTGGGAAGCCAAAACTCCCGACCTGGTCCAGCGCATTACTCAGGGGCCTCTAGTCAAAATCCTTCAAGAACATGTTGGGGGAACCTATATCGATCCAGGGCATCCTATCCCCCTTATCACCCGATCGGCGACCCGGGCCTTGTATCTCACTGATATCACCGGACGCCTGGTGGCCAGTTTGGACACCAATTTATCTTATCTGCATGACAAAGAGGAATGGTGGAAAGGGGCCTTTCATAATGGGGTAGGGCAACCCTATATCGGTGAGATGGCCTTTGATCAACAGCTAGGAACATATACGTTTACGCTCGCCCTTCCGATCATGGATACCCTACGGTATGAAGCCATTGGGGTGCTTCGTCGCGTATATGATACAAAAGAATTTTTCGCACCTTCAATTGACACCATTCGCTTTGGGAAAACAGGGCATGTCATGCTGATTGATAGCCGAGGAGTGGTGTTAAGCTGTCCCATTCTCCCCACCGGAACCGCCTTAAGTAACATGCAACTCGTCCCTTTGGTCACACCCATGAATGCGGGGTGGACCCCTGCGCCAAGTGATGGGCACGGTGGACAGGACACCTCCATCATTGGGTTTGCACCCTTATCAAATGTCAGCGGTATTACCCAAGCTTCAACGGGGCAATCTTGGCACATGTTTGTGTGGGAATCTTCAGAGGAACTGTTCCAACCAATAAAAAGTTTCTTCAAATGGATTGCGGCATTCGGTCTCTTAGGGGTGGGCTTATTGGCAACCTTGGGATACTTGGCCGCCCAGCGCATTACCTCACCCATCCGCCGACTTCAAGAAGCAGCACGCCAGATCAGCCGAGGAGAATTTAAGGAATCACTTGTCATTTCCACGGGGGATGAAATTGAAGAATTGGCGGAAGAAGTGAATCGCATGAAGCAGCAGTTAGAATCCACATTCACAGGTCTGGAAAGTCAAGTGGAATTAAAAACCCAGGAGGTTAAATACCTTCAAGAATCAACCTCTAAAATCCTGGATAGCGTGCCTGATCCAGTCATCATGATCGACTCTCAGGAACAGATTGAATACCTCAACCAGGCTTCAAAAGAAACGTTAAACCTCAACAATGGCCAAGTAGTGGGGATGCCATTATTTCAATTACTTCAGGTTGATCCGGCCACACAAAAAAGGTTACAGCGGGAAATCCAATCCATTCAATCCACTGTAGGGACCTCATCCTCTTCGCCAAGTGAAAATCCGACAACGATACGTGACCCGCTGGCTCCCACAAAAGGGGAACACGGTGGTCATGAACGTCCAGAATTTCGCGTCCACAACCGGATGTATCGATACCGATGGTTTGCGGTACAAACTGCTCCGGGAAAAGAGCCGGATGTCGGACTGGTCTTGCGAGATATGAC
>JAZFZJ010000118.1:0-28660 GCA_036443915.1 Nitrospirales bacterium | reverse complement strand
AAAAAGCGTTAAAGGGTTTCCCTACGTTTTCCTCAAAAATTGGCAGACTCTTTCATAATCGTGGCACGCCCAGACGGGGTCAATATTTGAACAAATCAAAATTTGTTCAATAGCATCCCAAACTGTCAGATGGCATGAAACATCATGAAAACGGAGGGACTGTTCAAAAATGTCAGCTGTCTCACCCTCCCAACCCGGATGCGCTAGGACGCACCTTTCCTCAGGCAAAGCCGCAGTATGGCTTTCCGCGTCCCGATGGGCGCGACCCTTGTGGCGAAGCGGTGCGTACAGGGAAGTACGTGAGCACGACAAAGGGGCGAGAACGCAGCTGGCGGACCCTGCGCCTTCGCGAGGGCATGCTTTTTCAACACTCCCAAATTGGAATCTTGCTCCGCGGCGGGAATCCGTAGTAAGGTGTCAATGATGAAAATGATTATTCAAATCGTTAGAGTATTCTTATATTTCCCTTTAATTGCCACCACTTTGTCTATGGTTCCATTGAGTGTCTTTTCTTATGCTGGCCCTGGAACGATACATACACTGTACATAGATGATTCCGTGGTGGTGTATTCAGGATAGGCGGACCACCTCATTATGCCTGTCCTGGACCACCTGCCAGAAACGAAAGGTATAGATTATGAAATTGATCATTCAAATGGTTAGAACACTGCAACCTATCCCGTTCATTGCCTTACTTTTAGTGACCGTAGGGTTAAGCCTGTATCCTATGAATACTCCGGAACTGTACGCCGCTGATACAGTCGTCGTGTATTCAGGTCGAGCGGAGCGCTTGATTAAGCCTGTTCTCGATCACTTCCAAGAAACAACCGGCACAACGGTTCAATTACTGACAGCGGGAAGTACAGAATTGATCAACCGCATACGTGCCGAAGGGGCACGGTCTCCAGCCGACGTCTTTATTACGAATGAAGCTGGGGCCTTAGAGTTGGCGCGAAACCTTAATCTGCTACAACCCATCACGGTTCCAAACCTGGAGAGTACGATTCCTGCAGCCTTTCGGGCTCCGGATAATAGCTGGATTGGCTTATCCGGCCGTATTTGGATGGTTGTCTATAACGTAGGGCTGGTGAAGCCTTCAGAGATTCACTCCCTTTTGGATTTGGCCCAACCAGCCTGGAAGGGGAAACTCGCCATTCCAAATGCCAATAGCGAATATCTTAAAGCAGGGGCATCAATGATTTTAGCCGCAAAAGGTGAGAAGGCCGCCGAAGCATTTTTGCAAGGCATTCGGGATAACGCCGGAACCGAAGTGTACGCAAAAAATCGGCAGATCGTGGCTGCCGTGGCCAAAGAAAAAGTCGCGGTGGGGATTGTGAACCACTACTATATTTTCCGTCATTTGGCTAAAGACCCACAAGCTCCGATTGCTCCCCTTATTACAGACCAAGGCGAAGGAGACATGGGAGCCATCATGAATGTGGCGGGCATTGGCCTGACCGCCCATGCCAAACATTTGCCCGCCGCCAAGCGTCTGATAGAATTTCTGATGTCTCCAACTGGTCAAGAAATGTTCGCCCGCATCAACAAGGAGTATCCGGTTAATCCTTCCGTGGAGGCTGATCAAGTCCTCCCGCCCTCTTCCTCGTTTCGAGCTTCCTCTATTCCTCTGACCAAACTTGCGGAACTTCGTGAACCCATCATCCAGATTATCCAACGCCTGGGCCTCCGCTAACACTCAGGACACTCCTGGAATGGTCAGCCTTCCTCGGCCCGCTCCCCTATCCCTTCTAGCCGTGGGCATTGCGGCACTTCTGACCTTTCCCCTGCTGTATGTCACCTATTCTGCATTCACCGGAGACCTCTCGAAGGCCCAAGACCTATGGACCACCCGCATTCCTGAATTACTGTACAATACATTCCTTTTAGCCCTCAGCGTTTCCTTCACTACCTTGACCCTTGGGATTTCAACTGCCTGGGTAATCACACGCTATCAATTTTGGGGGCGAGCATTTTGGGATTGGGGATTTGTCTTGCCTCTGGCGATTCCGTCCTTTGTCTTGGCCTATGTCTACACCTATTTGTTGGATACGGCCGGGCCTGTTGAGCAAACCTGGCAATGGTTCACGAATTCTAACGCTCGAATCCCCTCGCCCTACAGTTTTACGGGAGCCTTGGTGGTCATGAGCCTGAATACGTTTCCCTATGTGTATCTCCTTGCCCGTGCGGCTTTCCAAAATTTTAATCTTTCTTTCGAAGAAGCCGCCCAAGCCACAGGAGCCACACGGTGGGAAACCTTTTTTCGGGTGTCTCTTCCCCTCATCCGTCCAGCCCTTGTGGCCAGTATGTTTTTAGTGGTCCTGTATGTTGTCTCTGATTTTGGGGCCGTGTCCCTACTACGGTTTCAAACGTTTACCTACGCTATTTTCCAACAAATTACAGGAAGATTTGATTATCAATCGGCAGCCCTCTTGAGTCTGTTGCTGGTAGGCTTCGCCTTGGTCTTTCTGTTTTCCGAACGATGGTTTCGCAAACAAAGTCGGTTTTACCAAACCTCAGGACGAGTACGAACAGCCGACCCAAAACCTTGTTCTTTCCTCAAAGCCTCTATCATTAACGCAACCTTTTCCTGCCTCTTTGCTGCGGCCTTTGGAATTCCCGTCCTGTTACTAATCCAATGGACCATTACGGCCTGGGCGAATGGGGAGGTCAGTCTGTCCTTGTGGGGATACATCGGAAATAGTTTGTTTCTCTCAGCCACGGCCGCCACTGTGGCTCTGGGCATTGGGACTCCCCTGGCCTATGTAGCCTGCCGAATTCCCTCTAGACTTCATATGGCCTGTTTGCAGGGCGCCTATATTGGATATGTCCTTCCCGGACCCGTAGCCGCACTGGCGCTCCTCATGCTTTTTACGGATGCGATCCCATTCCTTTATGGAACCGCCTTTGTGTTGATTCTGGCCTACCTTGTCCACTTTTTGCCAGCTGGGCTCCAAGCGATGGAAGCGGCCCTGCAACAAGTCCATCCCAATTTGGAAGAAGCTGCACGGAACCTCGGGGCCAAAGGCTTTCGAACATTTTTCCACGTCACATTCCCTTTGGTTCGCAAAGGATTCTTCGCGGCCTGGATCTTGATGTTTCTTCTGTGTATGAAAGAACTGCCGGCTACGTTACTGTTACGCCCCATTGGATTTGACACCCTGGCGGTGCGTATTTGGCTGGAGGCTAGTGAAGAACTCTATCAACTGGCTGCCCCACCCGCCTTGCTCATTGTTCTGCTCACCATCCCGGCAGTCTTTCTTTTGTCTAAAAGAGGCGGTTGAATCTTATTCAATATCTTCGACAGCCAATAGCCCTGGCAAGTATCATCGGTCATCAAAAATAGTTGGGAATGGTCCAAATCTTTCCTGCGGCTTTTCGAAGAACCGCACATTCGGTCAGATTACAGGTTTTTCGATGCGCCAACGAGCGTGAACGACGCAAGCAGGGCAAAAGATCGAAAATGGCAGGGGTAAATTTTTCACCATTCTCCAAAAAGAATTGGCAGGTGAGTTCACCTTGAGTACAATACCTCCTATTACCATTCTTGAAGACCTCGACTATTCTGGATATTCGAGCAGCTATTGTGCCGACCTTAGATAAAATCGCCACTATGGATTCAGCCGTCTCCTCACACCATAAGGAACCTATCCTAGAACTGCAGAAGGTTACCTGCGGATACCGTCCAGACACACCCATAGTTCAAGCCCTTTCGCTGCAGCTTCAACCTGGCCAAATCCTGTGTCTCTTAGGGCCATCTGGCTGTGGGAAAACGACAACCTTACGGGCTATTGCCGGATTTGAAAAAATTTCAGGAGGGGAAATTCGGCTACAAGGCCAGATCCTTGCGTCTTCGTCTGTTCACATCCCGCCAGAAAAACGCCGGGTGGGAATGGTGTTCCAAGAATATGCCCTCTTTCCACATATGCGTGTCGAGGAAAACATGGCCTTTGGCCTTTATCATTGGAAAGCGTCCGACCGCCACAATCGGGTACAGACCCTATTACGATTGGTCGGCTTACAAGGATTGGAACATCGTTTTCCACATGAACTCTCTGGAGGGCAACAACAACGTGTGGCTCTTGCTCGCGCCCTCGCACCCAAACCCGTAATGTTGTTGCTGGATGAACCCTTCAGTAATTTGGATCCCGAGATGACCATTAAAATGCGACGAGAACTCTACCGTGTCCTTCGCCAAACGCAGACCACTGCCATCCTCGTCACCCATGATCATGAAGAAGCCTTTGCGATGGCCGACCAGGTGGCCGTGATGCAAGATGGGATCTTGGTCCAATGTGCTACCCCAGAAACCATTTACCAAGCCCCTTCATGTCCGTTCGTCGCCGAGTTTATCGGTCAAGCCAATACCATTCCCGGGATTGTCCAGAATGGACAGATTGAGACGGAAATTGGCACCTTTCCCAATACAGATGAATTACACAGTGCCACGCACGTATTGGTCATGATTCGGCCCGATGATATTCATTTTATTCCCAGCGAGTCTGGCCAAGGCCGCATTGAAAGCCGCCAATTTCGTGGGTCGCAAACCCTCTATGCCGTCCGCTTACCCTCCGACCATGTTATTCACTGCTGCATGTCTCCCATTCCCGTGTATAATATAGATACCATTGTGGAAATACAGGTCACGACCTCTCACACGATTCTCTTTCAACAACCAACTCTTTCGCAGAGTGAAAGGAGGCTTCCATTATGACATCCAGACACGGCAAGGACTACTCACGGATGATTCCTCTCTGGGTTGGCGTACTCGCCTTGATTCTCGGGTTCCCTGGGCTCGCATTGGCAACTGGTTACGGAGGACATGGCGGTAGCCCCCATAGCTCAGGAAAGATGTCCCCCCATCATGGTGCAGGAACCATGGGACAGGGAAAGGCCCACCCCGGCGGCAAAATGCATGCGGGCTATGGAATGAAGGGTGGCATGCACGGAGGAGGACACGGCCCCCATCAAAGTGCTTCGAAATTTATTGACCATATTTTAAAGTTCAAAGATGGTATGGCCATTACTGATGATCAAGCGGCCAAACTTCGAACCATAAAAACTGATTTTCAAAAAACTAAGATCAAAATGAAAGCGGACATGCAATTAACCAGTTTAGATTTACATGAGCTCTTACGCGATGACACGGGCGAACTGAGCGCCGTCGAGGCCAAACTCAAAAGTCTTTATGAAATTCGGGCGGGTCTTTACCTGGCTTCTGTGAAGGCTAGCCGGGAAGCCAAGGCTGTCCTTACCGACGAACAACGATCCCGGATGAAGGCCGTTCATGATCGAATGAATGCCTATAAAGGTGGTATGGGCAAAGGCCATCCCGGAGGCTATAAACACCACGGGAAGGAAAAAAAGAGTTAAACCAAGGTTTGAAAATAATTGAGAAACAAGAGAAGAAGGGGGCGAGTATGCCCCCTTCCTCCCATCTCCTTTCAAGCTGGGTATTCTTAAAATTTAACTCAATTAAGAGTTTGCCAAGCTTTTGAGTAAGGCATTCATCAATGGATCGCTTACCTTTGAGCCGCTCGAAGAAGACGAGTATATCCACGAAATCGAAAGGGCTCTTTTCTAATAGCGGCAAGATATTGCTTGCGAGCCTCTGCCCATCTCCCATGCCGTTCTTCAAATGCCCCTTTCAATAAGTAATAGCTACTCCATTCTCGATTGAGGGCGCCCCACTGCTCCTTGTTCAGGTGGGGACGATCCTGTAAGCGTTTAAGAAAACGCTCCCGACTGATTAGGACTTTTTCCTGATACATAAGCTCGTCACAAATGATGTCCCAATGCCCATGGATTTGCCAAAACTTCTGAACCAAAACCCGATCAATACACTCAAATTTGGTCACATCATACAATCGAATAATTACATCCGAATCCTCGGAAACCAATAAGTTTGGATCAAACCCCCCAATCTGTTCCAACCGGGCTCGGTTCACAATTAAGGCAGACACTATTGGTGATTGCCCACCCGAAAAGGCCAAGTGTAGAGCCTCACGGGTATGTCCAGCTCTCGCTCGTTGGATTACCTGCCCTTTAGGATCAATCACCTCATAATCAGAATGGACCAGCCCTGGCTTGGATCTTCCTCTCAAAATTGCAAGCTGCGCCCCCAGTTTTTCTGGAAACCAGATATCATCACAATCGAGAAATGCAATATACTCCCCAGCGGCTGCTTTGATGCCTAAATTCCTGGCCTGAGCTGGGCCGGCATTTTCCTGGTGGAGGCAGTTGATTCCAGACGTTTTAGAAAGACGAGCTAGAACCGCTTGTGTATCATCTGTTGAGCCATCATCAACAACGATAATCTCCAAATCCTTAAATGTTTGAGCGAGCACACTATCCACCGCTCTTGCAATAAAGGAAGCCCCGTTAAAAACAGGGATCACAACACTCACAAGAGGTTTCTTAGGCATTATGACACCTGCAATTCTATTGATATGCTGAAATGACCTTCTTGTGGCCCCATCAAATATACGCCCTTTATCTTAGTTCTATGAAAAGTTGATACAACCGTTCGCCCCCAAAACACTACAAGTTCTTGAAAATTATCAAAGCCATGCTCAAAAAAAAGATTGGCCAAGGGATATCCTGATGGGTACAAACACCATGGGAAGGAAAAAGAAAGCTAAGCTGATTTCCCATATTATCGTTTAACAAAAAAGGGGCCTTCTTGGCCCCTTTTTTTCCAATACGCTTTCCCCGAAGGGCAAGTGACATTACCAGTCTCCTTTTACGGAGATACCTTTGCTAGACAGCTGTCGCCGCCATCATCTGTTCCTTCACCTCCGCTGGGAACAAAGCCGAATCAAAAAACAACCTGGCTCGCTTCACTTTTTCCCCTTCAAATTCCATGACCTCAACCATAGGAATCGTTCCTTGAAAGGGGACGGTCACCTTCCAATCAAAGATATGCACTAATGTCTTTCCCTCAACTACGACTTCGCAATTTTCATTCGTGAACTCAAACGTGCATCGTTTCATAAAATCGAGTGCCTCATCGGGGTTTCGCATTTCCATCATCGGCCCTTTGAATGTGTAGTCGTCATGTAGACACGCTCGAAACGCCACTTCGTCTTTTTGTTCCCACGCGACGGTCATGCGTTTGGCCACATCAATCATGCTGCTCATAAGTGTTCTCCTTTGTTTAAGATGTTATAAATGGAAGAGGAGGTTGACCACAAACCAAATTCTGAAACATTTGACAAACGGCTCAACATTAGAATTGTTCATGGGGCAGTGTATGGCGCTTCCTTTAATACTTGCATATTACAAGTGGTTAGGGCATGCTACACAAAATAATTGTATAATGCAAGTATAATTTTCCTGAAGAGAAATGGCCCAGAAAACCACACATTACAGCCGTTCGACCTGTCCCTTGGCCTGCGCCCTTGATCTCATTGGTGATCATTGGACGTTGCTAGTCATTCGCGACCTCATGTTCTTAGGACGACATGAATATAAAGATATGCTAAACGCAGAAGAGGGAATATCCAGCAATATCCTATCGGACCGGTTAAAGAAATTGGAGGAAAATGGCCTGATCAGTGCTATTCCCCATCCTGAAAGCGGCAGGAGAAAACTTTATTATTTACTTCCTAAGGGTAAAGATCTTATCCACGTCCTCACGCCCCTCGCGCGGTGGTCTGATAAGCATTTAGAAAATCTGGTCGACATCCCCCATGAAAAACGTGACATGCTGCTCAATCATCCAGACAAGCTGATTCAGATAGTCTTGAAAGATTTAGATGACTGGGAGAAAATTTTTCTAAATAACACCCTGAAAGGTTGAAACAACGTTTAACTTGAGGGTATGTATTGGGAATATGAAATAGGAAAATAGGTTAATTAAAGGCAAAAAAAATTTAAATCCTTTTCACCAGACGTCAATTCTCATTTTTATAGATATCCTCATGAACACGATAGCAATCTATATTATTGCAGCCATTGCAGAAATTGGTGGGTGCTTTGCCTTTTGGACTTGGCTCCGGTTGGGCCGCTCCCCTTGGTGGGGCATCGTGGGGACAATTAGTCTGGTCATATTTGGGGTATTGCTGACACGTTCCGAGGCAGCATTCGCCGGACGGGCCTACGCGGCGTATGGAGGGGTCTACATCGCGGCTTCTTTATTATGGCTCTTTGCAGTGGAACGCATTATCCCCGATCGGTGGGATATGATCGGTGCGGGGATATGTCTTGTTGGAGCCGCTTTGATTCTCTGGGGTCCACGAACTCTCATTCACTAAAATATTCGGGACACGACAAACAGAGTAATGGTTAACCTTTTCTTAAAGAGGCCCTGGCGATGGTTATACAATTTCTTGATTCACGTGAGGCTAGGGCTCTACAATTAGGCGGGATTTAAGGCCAGAAGAAATCATGATTGTCCCCTGTGCATCAACAATAACTCCTTCCACCTCGGGCAATGATTCGATGAGAGCCATACCTTTTTCTGGGCCCATAACAAAGATGCCGGTATCCAACCCATCAGCCATAACCCCTTCCTTGGCAATAATCGTGACACTTTGACACCCCCGCGCAGGATGAAGAGTATCCGGATCCAAAATATGGTGATACCGAACGCCGTCTTTCATGATATACCGTTGATAATCCCCGGCCGTCGAGACCGCCTCATTTTCTAATTCAATACGACCCAAGACATACCCCTGCTCTTTCCGAGGATGCTGGATACCAAACACAAATCGTTCTTGATCTGGCATGCGACCAAATGTTTTGATATCCCCTGAGAGCGCCACAACACCAGCTACCGCCCCTGATGACTTCATCACCTCTACAGCCAGATCTGCGGCAAACCCTTTTCCGATACCTCCCACATCAATCTGCATGCCCACACGTTTCAGAAAGACGGTCCCAGTTGTTTCATCAAGATCAATATTGGATAGAAAGATAAGTGGACGTACCGCATCAAGTTCCTTTTGCGAGGGAATTCTCCCATCCTGACTCACATTCCATGCAGCGACAGCCGGGCCAACCGAAATATTGAATCCGCCTTTCGTCAATGTCGCCATGTCCAGTGAGGCTTTCAGAACCTCCATATTTTCTGTGCCAACTTGAACCGGATGTTTCCCCGCGGCGGCATTCACGCTTGAAAGCTCACTCGTCGGAATCCACGTGCTCATTAAGTGTTCAATGCGGCGAATTTCAGCCAAGCCCGCTGCCACCGCGTTCTTTGCCGTTTCTTCATCCGTGGCCACCGCGGTTACGAAGACCAGTGTCCCCATTAAATACTGGCCTCGCTTGATGAGGGCCTCTTTGGAATGACTTTCTCCAAAGCTCGTGGCCAAGAAGCCGAGGGTGAGCATCAAGATTAGTCCTAATTTTGAAGATGCCACTCTATTCGCTGACTGATGCAATGTTCTTCTCCTATGAGCAAAATGGGTGGTGAATTGAGAAAACCTATTCCTCTCATGTTGTATCTCCGCTCGCTTAAACGCTCTACCAGCTCCTCCAGAGTCATCGCTTCCCCCCTCACTATCTGTTAGTCATCACCCCAGACCCCACAAGCTCACCTTTGGGGTCATAGCAAAACACCGTGAGTTTTTGCACCTTCCTCGAGTTGGGGTTGAATCTGAGCCCATTCCAATCGGTGAAGTCTCGGATTTAAAACAGGAATGTTCTCCCCACCTGCATTGTGCCAGGCTTGAGCGTGTACCCGCTAAAGAAGCCCCCATTCACTGTGATAGTACATTCCCTCCAATCATAGGTGTCATGGCTGGGAATTTTTCCAAAAATAGATCCCAATTGGGGGTTTCTCCCAAGATTTCCATTGGTACGATTCGAACAATTCGTGGGAAATTCAAGGCCATTCACCATATAGCCAGGTCCGCCCCTTATCCTTCTTAGACAGGAAAGATTCTGCTGAACTATGCCTTCGACCAAAGAGGCCTTCTCTTATCTGGATCCGAAATAAATTGTATTCACCAGGGGAAAATTTTGCCCCAAACAACTCCCCTTGAGTATCCCCTTTCACACAAATCCGTTTAGGGATTTTGGAATGCCTCACATCAATACATTCAACTTGAGCTCCGCTTTTTAATACGGATGAAAATACGGGCCAGCAGTCTGAGGTTGAACCAACAAGAGTAGCCTCTTTCTTACCACTCTTTTCCTCATCCATATTTCCAATGGTTACCCACCCTACCACTAAAAAGCTCAAGACGGCCGAGGCAATCAGGGCCGCACGGAGATATTTAGATTTTCCTTCCTGCAAATGTTTGTTTTCATGAGTGTTTCCCTAGCATGACAGTCCGCCCCTCTCCAAATAAAGGTTGACCTTTCCAATTAGAATACCTCTTTAAGAATGACTAGGGGCAAACCCATCCCTCGAAACCTTGGGAAAGCCTTGGGTACTTTCTCGACGGAGGAATATTGCCAAAATCCGGGAACTCTAAGGTCACAAGGGTTGACAAACCAGATCGGATTACCGTAAAAAGTAATTGTTAATAATAATAGTTATCAATTTCATTAAGTTAGATTTTAAAAATAGTTATCAATTTCAATTTTATTCGCATTTTCTTCATTTTTTAGGGATTCCATTAATAATGGGGGTGGGTCAGAATCACACAGACAGCAAGGGGCCTACCCAGGACTTTTCTGAGGCGAGGTGTGAATGCGGTCAGTTGGTAGCGAAGCTGGGCCTAACAGGGGTTGAACTGAAGTGCAAGCGCTGTAAACGTCTTGTTTCTATTCCTTTTTCCTCCTTTTCCCCCGCTGTCTCCGAAGTAACTATTCAACTCTGCGAAAACCCACCACTTTCTAAAACCCCAGTTTAAGTTCCATGTATGCAAGAACTTTAGAGGACCGTTTGAGTCCCCAACTATTTGATTGGAGGACTCGCAATGAAGTTAACGTTCAGGGTTACGGCTCTCACAGCTATCTTCATTCTGTTGGGGCAGCTTGGATGGAAAAACGTTGCCGGTGCTGAAGAATTGACCCCAGCACAACAAGAGGCGGTTGAAAAGGCCGTGGACAGGAGGATTCAAGACATTTTGAATCGTGGACCCCGAGGTGACGAAGTCCCCACCGATTTCTCCAAGGAACCGGGTGTAGGGCAAACGGAAAAATCCCAAAAACTCCTTAACCTGGGTCGTCAAGATTGGGTGACTGGTGGAAGTGTACTCGAAGGTGGTCGCACCATCTACGCCAAGCCGTTCGTCCGAAATCCAAAAACGATCATCGGTGGGTATATCGACTTTACGATTACGGATTGTAACAACGCCAACTCGCGGGACTGCCGAGAGGGGCTTGAGTTTGACCAAGAACGCTTTGTTCCCTTCTTTTACTCGCAAGTCACCGACCGACTCAGCGTGGCCGCAGAATTGGAAATTGAGCATGGCGGACCTCAAGGGAACCAAAATGATGGTGATGTGAAAATGGAATTCGCCACCATGGACTATCGTTTTGATGATTGGTTGAACCTGCGAAGTGGGATTATTTTGATACCCATGGGCCGGTTCAACCTCACCCATGACTCACCTTTAAATGATCTCCCACTGAGGCCCATGGTCAGCCGCTTGATCATTCCCTCTACCTTTGCAGAATCGGGCGTGGGGCTGTTCGGCTCGTTTTATCCCACCCAACTGTCCAAGGTGGACTATGAATTTTATGTCACACAAGGATATGACGGGGGATCTTCGACTAGTGGGACTTCCATTACGGAAGGCAGCGGTATGCGATCCTCCCGAGGCAGTTTTTCGCGAGACAATAACGAAAACAAAGCTCTTGTCAGTCGTGTTTCGGTTAGCCCATTTCTCGGAGTCGAGGTCGCTGGATCCATCCATTATGGCAAATGGGATGATGAAGCCAATAAACATCTAACCACCCTGGCCGTTGACGGACTCTTGCAGCGGGGGCCATTTGAATTACTCGGAGAAGCGGCGTGGAACCGGATTCAGGGCGGAAAATCCAATCCAGCTCCAGGAACCGGGGTTCCTCCCAAAAGAATGATGGGATATTTCGTGCAAACCAATTTCCATTTTATGCCGGATATCCTCAGACAAAAGGCTCCCACATTTTTCGGCGAATCCTCCACGTTTACAGCCGTGGCTCGATGGGGAGAAGCGGACACCAATACGCAAAGTAGTAGGAATGTCAATGACCTCCAGCGGTTCACTTTAGGACTCAATTTTAGGCCAGTTGAGGATGCCGTCCTCAAATTTGCTTGGACCTGGAATGATCATAAGGATAGCCCAGGGTCCAGGAACGGCTGGCAACTTTCGTGGGCCACCTATTTCTAAAGAAGAAGGATCAACACGCAAGACTCTCATGACACGGTATCTTGTCGGGATTTTCGTTCTCATGTTGCTTAACTCTGGGTGCGCTGGATTATACAACCCACCCAGAGTCGCAACCACCTGTTCCCCCGCACAAACGTGGGACATCGCCCTGACAAGCGTCGATGAATTTGAACTCCGGCGAGTCAATAAAGACAAACGGATCATCGAAACCGAGTGGATTGCGGATACTCCTGGCAACAAAAGAAGGAGTGGGATCTTTCAACGAGACCTGAACGAAGAACGCGCTCGTTTCATTCTCACCATAAACCCTGATGAGAAAGGGAGTCTGATCACCGTCCAACAAATTCGAGAATTTTGGTCGCCTCAAGGCGTCCAAATGCGCTCGTGGCGGCAAGTTCCCCCAAACGAAGAGCAAGAACATCAGTTAGCCACTCGTCTGACAAACCGTTTATTGAGGGAAGCATGTTAAATTCACTTCATTCATCTATGTTCTTAAAATTTTTAATGTTAGGAGTCAGCTTTTTTCTCTGGCTGGGACCAACGGGCTCAACACATGCCGCGGAACCACAGCTTGAACGAATTTGGGATCAGGACCTGAAGCGTTGGCTGACACCTGAAGAACTTGGACATTTGGAAATCTATTTCACGGAAGAAGAAGCCGCCAAAGTGATGTTTCCCGATTCCGAACACATTCGCCAGGAAACCCTTCTGCTTACTCGGGAACTCAAAGATATCGTCCAACAACGGATTGGATGGAAATTTCCTGAAACCTCCTTCACCATTTATATTGGTGAAACCAAAGGGAAAATTGATGGGTATGCCGTTGTGCAAAACACCATTGGCAAACATCGCCCTATTACCTATATGGTGGGAGTCGATCCAACCGGCGAGGTCACTAATTTTGAAGTTCTCGTGTATCGTGAAGGACGCGGCAATGAAATCGCGACCAAGCGATTTAATTATCAATATGCTGGCAAAGATACTCGTGATCCCATTCGGATCAATCGAGATATTATTAATATATCCGGTGCAACCATGTCAGTCCGTTCCGCCAGTGCCGGAGTCAAACGCACCCTGGTTCTCGTGGATGAATACTATTTGAAACCTCTCGGCCTTGGCACGACCACTCTTGTGGCAGGGAGTGAGGAAAAGGGATTCATGGAATCCTTTTTCGGGTTTTAACATTGAATGCGAAATTTCAATACCCGGTTTCGCCTACGCGACACAGACCGCCACATCCGACTAGTCTATACTTGGTTTCTTCTGTTGATGCTGGCAGGATTTATTTTTACCTTTGTATGGGCACATGACATGACACAATTGACGCCCAAAGGGCTTGCCGCTCATTATCGCGGGTCTGATGCTAATTTCGGTGAACCCATGTCATTTGGACAACTGTCGGAAACGACCCACTTTCACCTCTTTACCATGCCTGTGGTCTTTTTGATCATGGTTCATGTCCTTTACCTCACCATGGTCAGTCCGACCCTCAAAGTCCTGACCACATGGATCTCATTTATGGGTGTCACCTTGGACCTCGCCTCGCCCTGGTTGATTACCTATGTGTCGCCCGTTTTCGTCTTCTCCTTGCTGACGGGAGACCTCTTAATGGTCATAGGTTTCCTAATCATGTTTGTCATTCCAATGCATGAAATGTGGTGGCAGAAGGCAGCATTTATGATGCCCGAATCAGAAGACTGAGCCTCCACAAACAACACAACGTTTGTAGACCAGAGACTTCAGTCCAAAGCCCATGGGCCCCTAACCCGCTCATGGGTTTTTTTACATAACACTGCGCTGGAACGACGGAACTCCCTGATACCTTGAGGTGAGCAACCTCAAAACCTCCCCATAGTACAACGGCAATTAAACCGCCGGACAATCCCATCCCCGTGGATGCTCCTCCAATTCATGAGAAAGGAATTGATAATTTCTTTCAAATACAATGATATTGAATTTCAATATTATGTATATTTAATTAAGAATTAATATTTACTTTATTCCAAAAAACGGGTACAATATTTTTATAAGTCCACTTATTCTCCATCATCCCACACAAGGAGGCCGGAAATGAAAGCTAAACAAGGGGTTGTCGATCTGTTGAACAAAATCTTAACGGAAGAACTGACCGTCATTAACCAATATTTTCTCCATGCAAAAATGTGTGCCAATTGGGGATACGATCGACTTGAGCATAAAGTCAAAGAACGCAGTTTTAGCGAAATGAAGGATGCCGATAAAATTATTGAACATATTTTGTACCTAGAGGGGGTGCCCAACGTGCAGCGGTTAGGGACAGTGAAAATAGGAGAAACTGTTCCTGAACAGTTAAAAGCTGATTTAGCTAAAGAAAAAGATATGGTCAAACTCTTGACCGAGAGCATCAATCACTGCACGAAAGTGGGAGATTTTACTACCCGTCATATGCTGGAAGAGATGGTGACTGATGAAGACCAACATATCGACTGGATTGAAACCCAGCAGGAAACGATCCAACAGGTCGGGCTGGAAAATTACTTGAGCGAACAAATTAAACATGACGACTGAAGTCTGGATCTCATAGATAGTCGGTAGAAAATTACTCCACGTTCCCTATAGGACAGAGAGGAAAACCGTGAAGACCAAAATAGAGCTCTTCCCAAT
Source organism: Nitrospirales bacterium (assembly GCA_036443915.1). Classification (GTDB taxonomy): domain Bacteria; phylum Nitrospirota; class Nitrospiria; order Nitrospirales; family UBA8639; genus Nitrospira_E. The sequence continues at coordinate 13,754 of JAZFZJ010000118.1, read as the reverse complement.
CCCCTAAAAAATGAATGGATCGGAAAAATTGCTCTTGAAGAAGGCTAGGGCCGAGCCTTTTCAGACTTTAGTGGGATTTTGTTGGGAATGATGAACGGGAGTGCTTTTTCTTGGTACACCCAATTGGTTGTTGGCGTGCATCAGTTCTGGACTTTCGTTGTTTTGCCCGTAGGGCTACACCATACGCTTGATGTGCCCATTCGCATAAGTCCGGCGATGAGTCCATAGCCTCTTCGGGAATTTGATAATACGACATGGCTATGATCTTCCCTTTTTTTTCATAGAGAAAGGGGCCGAGCCCACGCGCTTCAAAACCCGGAATAGTCTCCTGATCCACCTTTAAATACAACACATCATCGGCCACCAATCCAAACATCACGTCTATCCGATAAATCCCATAGCCCCCAAACATTTTTCTGGCCTGAACGTCTTTCAGTGGGGCTAGGAGTTCCAATACATATTGCACAAAGTCATTCATTGACTTTAGTGAAACGTCCTAATAAACGGCAATCCAATGACACCGACGATTAAGAAAAAGCATTTTCTTTTCCATCCAAAAATTGATCAACTGCGATTCGAAGGACGTTCTGAATATGCTCACACATTTCCCCAGGAGGAATTTTTTCTCCCTGAGTGCCGGTCACGTAAAACACATCTGCCACTTGGTCCAATCTGATTCCAATTCTCGCCATGTGGATAGAGAGATCCAAGCGAACCAGGGTTTTGGCGATGATAAACAACAGCCCTGGCTTGTCGTCGGCAAAGACATCAATCACGGTATACGCATCAGAGATGTCATGGTCTATATGGACCTCAGTGAAATGCCGTCCTGTTGGAAATTCCCGCCCAAACGTCATTCGTTTTCTCTGTTCAAACAGTTGTTGAACAGATTGCCTTTCCTGCACAACTGCTCTAATTTCGCCCAAAACCTCATTGAATCGACTATCAGGTGGCTCCCTTTCACAATCGAGATCATTCACCGAAAACACGTCTACAACCGTACCATTTGCTAATGTCATAATCTGAGCGTCCAAAACTTCCAGTCCTAACGCAGCCAACACTCCCGTCACCTGCATAAAGAGCCCTGGTTTGGCCTGTTCCCGAGTAATCAGTACATACTCCGAGATGCCTAATCCGGCCTTGTACTTGGCATGCACATACGTCGGAGTGACAGACAAGTTATGTATCGCGAAGAGATGAGCAGCAAGTTGTTCAACTGGTGTTGATTGAACATACCGATCGGGAAATTGTCGGAGTTGGCCTTCCACCCATTGCAACCAATCAGGCTCATTGGCAGCCACCTCTTGGCCATGCTTTTTCAAAAGAGCCAAGAAGGCATCCCGCACCGACTGGTGAGGAAGCTCACGCGAACCGAAAGAACTCTTCTCACCTTGGCTACCCCTGATTTCTTCGTGGGTCCGAGAATACAGTTCGATCAACAAGGATTCCTTCCATTTCGTCATCACTTCAGGTCCGACTGCCGAAATATCCGCAATCGTCAGTAGAAACATTTTCTGAAGAACATCGATGGTCTTCACCTTTCTGGAAAACTCGACAATAATTTTGGGATCATTGAGATCACGGCGAAAGGCCGTATGGGACATGACCAAATGGTGATAGACCAGGAAGGCGAGGACTTCACGCTCTGGAGTCGAGAGGCCTAACCGATCGGCGGTTTTATGAGCGATTTCCTGGCCGATTTTGCTGTGATCCCCAGGTCGACCTTTCCCCAAATCATGCAGCAATAGCCCCAGGTGTAAGAGGTCCTTATCCGGCATTTCTCGATAGATGTCTCCGATCATTCCCTGTTCATTCTGCAAACGCTCCGCTTTCCTCACGGCCAGCAAACTGTGCTCATCCACAGTGTATTTATGATATTGGTTAAACTGCATGAGCCCACGAACTCGAGCAAAAGCAGGCACCAACTTTTCCAGCAGAGCTGCTTGATGCATCGCTTCTAGAGTTTGGGCAATCCGACCAGGGCTGAAAAGAATGTGACGAAACAAGGCGCTCACGTGTTCTGTATGAAATCGTTCGTTGGGAATAGAGTGAAGATGCTGAGACAATTCATTAAGAATCTGAGACTCTACTGGCACGGCTTGATTGTGAGAGATGGTAAACAATCGGAGAAGCAACACTGGATTCTCCAGAACTTCTAGTAATTTTTCCGAGGGAATGGTGAGACAATTGTCCTGAATACGAAAGTGGCCCTCAATCAATGGGGAAGGCCACCATTTTTGAATTTTGTTCCAACAGGATTGGGCTTTGCTTTGATCAAGAAACCGCATACACCGGTCAAATAAGCCGGTGGTGTGACGAAAATACAACTGCATGAATTGCTCAACGGCTAACAGATGGGGATGATCCACATATCCATATTGTTCGGACAGCCGTACCTGGTCCTCAAAAGTTAAAATATCCTGAGACCGACCTGCCTCTAAATGTAAAAAGCATCTCACTCGCCACAAAAATTCTTGGGCTTCTTGCAACACTTGATAATCTTGGAATCCAATGATTCCTCGCTTGGAAAGTCCCTGAAGCGTCCCAAGCCGATAGCAGGCTTGGCCAACCCATTTCACCAGATGAACATCTCGCAAGCCACCTTTGCTTTTTTTGATGTTGGGTTCAAGGAGGAAAACGGTTTCACCAAATTTGGCATATTCGCACTGCCGTTCCTCGATTTTATTCAGTATAAATTGTTGCGCCTTTTTCTTGGTCATCCGCCTTTCGAATTTTTCCTGAAACTCCTGAAACACCTGGGCACTTCCCACAAGAAATCGAGCCTCCAGGAGGGAAGTACAAGCTGGGAGATCAACTGCGGCAATAGTGAGACATTCCGCAATAGATCGAACACTATGACCCACTTGAAACCCCAAATCCCACAGCCGATGAAAGACACCCTTCGATAGGGCTTGTCCCATTTCTTCTTGATTCCCCTGAGTCAGCACCATCACATCAATATCGGAATACGGCGCCAACTCTCGTCGCCCATATCCTCCCATGGCCACTAAACAACACTGTTGCCAGCCAGCTCGAACACCAGCAGTCCCTTGTTGAATCACTTCTCGAAATCTGGCAATCAATAGAGCATCCATGAAATCGGAAAATGCCTGGACGACCTCACTTCCTGTGGCACCCTCGATCAGCCGTTGCCGCATGGCTTCGCGTTGTTCCTGTAGACCATGATGGCCTATGGAGGAAGACCTTGGATTAACAGAACCAACCGTGAAAAGAGGATTTCCTGTGCTCATCGTGTAGTGGTCCTTCAAAGGTTGTCCCTTAAGATTTTCTCGACGTTAATTTCACGAAGGATAGCGATTGGTAATGGGCATCCTTCGGTCTTTTCCCAATGCCCTGGGAGTAATCTTAATACCAACGGGAGCTTGTCTGCGTTTATATTCACTCTGATCGACTAACCGCATGACCTTTTGAACGACACGTGGAGCATAGCCCATCTTGATCATGGCATTCTTCGAACAATTCTCCTCCACATAGGCCTGCAAAATGGCATCTAAAATGGGATACGGTGGTAAGGTGTCTTGATCTGTCTGATCAGGCTTCAATTCAGCCGAGGGAGCCCGCTCTTGAATACCCTGAGGGATGTCTATGCGATCCAGGTGGGAATCCGCATACCCACTTCGCCACCGCACCACTTGATACACCTTGGTTTTCGGAACATCTTTAATGACAGCAAACCCGCCAGCCATATCTCCATATAACGTGGCATACCCAACACTCATCTCGCTTTTATTGCCTGTAGTCAACACGAGATAGCCAAATTTGTTAGAAAGGGCCATTAACAGCGTACCTCGAATACGGGCTTGTAAATTCTCTTCCGTCGTATCGAAAGGCCGATCCTGAAACGTATGACGCAACAGACGAAGAAATCCCTTAAAGATACTCGTGATAGGAAGGTTGAGCAAATTAATTCCTAAATTTTTGGCCAAGGCTTGTGCATCACGCCGACTCTCCGTTGAAGTATATGGGGAAGGCATCATCACACCCACAACATTGGACGCCCCTAGAGCATCTCGCGCAATGGCTGCCGTCAACGCGGAATCAATACCTCCACTAATTCCTACTAAGACTTTGGAGAAATGATTCTTCCTGACATAATCCGTTACCCCTAGCACCAACGCCCGATAGATTTCCTGAGATTCATGTAATGAAGGAGAAATTTTGGCGATGTGAGTAGGCAAGACTTTCGAACGAGGGGGATTCCACGGAATGTGGATAGCCGGAACCCGATCATCCATTTTTCTCAATGAGCCTTTTTTCAACCCCTTGCCTATGGCTTGATCAGATTGCGAAAGGTCAAGATCTGTGAGCAACATATCTTCTTCGAACGCTTTGGCGCGAGCAATGACTTGCCCCCTCTGATCGAGGACGAGACTATTTCCATCGAACACTAATTCATCTTGCCCTCCAACCATATTGGTATAACTCACGATGACGCGATTTTCTTTCGCCCTGGCGGCTAACAAGCGTTGCCGCGTTTGTGTTTTTCCAACGTGATAGGGTGATGCATTGACATTCAAGATGACATGTGCCCCCCCACATAACACTTGAGTGCAGGCTGGACCATCGGCAAACCAGATGTCCTCACAAATGTTGACTCCAATCCGTACGAGCCCTAAACAAAAGACTGGGTTGGTGGTTCCAGGTTGAAAATACCGTTGTTCATCGAAAACCCCATAGTTGGGAAGTTTATGCTTCGCGTATAGGCCTTGAATGCGGCCATTGGCCAAAATCCAGGCAACATTCAATGGTTTTTTCTCATCTCCCGTAGAACCTTCCAGAAGCCGATGCTTTTCCTTTACATCATTCGGTTCAGCCACGCTTCCCACCACAGCCATGACTCCCGTGGTAGCCCTAGCCACCCGATCGCGCATTCGACGGATATCGCGAAGATACTGCGGCATCAGGAGAAGATCTTCAGGGGGATATCCAGAAACCGCTAACTCAGGGAACACCACCACCTCGGCCTTCGCCTTCTTGGCTTCGCGAATCCATTGGCAAATGGCGCGAGTATTTCCTTCAAGATCACCCACAACCGCATTCATTTGTACCATCGCCAATCGCAGTAGCATCATAAAAAAACGTCCTCTGTCCCAAGGGAACTGAGGACGCCATTGTCCTATCGAGCTTAATGTTACCGGAGGACTTTATTATGGTCCTTCACCCTATTATACAAGCGTTGGAGAGTCCATTCAAACATCCCAACAATGTTGAAAACACCGCCCTCTTACTGAGTCGCCTGTTGGAGTTCTTCTGCCAAAATGATGGCTTCCGCAATTTCGCGCATCGATTTTCGTAAATTCATACTCTGCCGTTGTATAAGACGAAAAGCTTCTGGTTCAGATAAGCCTCTGGAAGCCATAAGAAACCCTTTGGCTCGTTCAACTAACTTCCGCACTTCAAGGGCTTCTTGCATTTCAAAAGATTTTTCCAATAATCGAGTATGTTCAATGGCTACAGCAGATTGATTCGCGATGGCTTGCAGGGTTGTCACCTCCTCATCCGAAAATCTACGGTGGGTGGAGGTATACACATTGATTACTCCAATTGCATCATCCTTCATCAACATGGGGACGGAAAGCAACGAATGCAAACCTTCCTGTTTGGCCAAATCCCGATAAAAATATCCGTCTGCTTTGGTTACGTCTGGTACATAGACCGGCCGTTGCTCTTGAACGGCCCGCCCACTCATACTTTGGCCAACTTTCAAGGAAGGTTTTCGTTTATAGGCCTCGCTTAAACTTTGTGTGGCCGTAATACGAAGCTCTCCAGAATCTTGGTTGACCAGCATGATGGAACAAATTTTTGAATTCATAAGTTGAGCGGTCATGGTCACGATCAATTGGAGGACTTCCTCAATCAATCGGTTGGAAGCCACCGTTTCTGCGACTTGCGAAAGTGTTTCTAGGCGTCGTGCTTTATGTCGCATTTCATCATAGAATCTGGCGTTGGCAATGGCTCCCCCTACCTGATTGGCGATAGTTAAGAGTAAGGCAAGGGTCTCCTCAGTATAGCGCTTGGATCGCTTATGCTGCACATTAATCACCCCAACTATTTCTCCCTTATTCATAATTGGAACCGACACAAATGCCTGATAGCGATCCTCCGGCAACCGATGGAAAAACTTAAATCGTGCATCATCACTCGCATTTCTAGGTACCACAACTAGAACTTTTTCCTGAGCAACCCATCCCGTAATACCTTCGCCCAATCCAATGGAAATACGCCCAATCAATCGTGGATGAGGATTTTTGGAAGCGCGAAGAATGAGTTCGTCCTTTTTTTCAGAGAACAAATACAACAAACAGGCATCCGCTTTTGTCACCTCAACGACAACTTCCACAATTTGTTTTAAAACGGTTTCTTGCTCTAACGTACTACTAATCGATTCACTTATTCGGTGGAGGATCTGCACTTCACGGGTTCGCTCACGCACCTGTTGTTTCAGTTCATCATTGGTCAGTTGCTTGGTACGACCCATGTTATTTTTTCCTCGACGGACGGAGATGAGGTGACGCCTTGCCAACAATTTTTGGCGATTTTTTACCAGCGAGATGGCGACCGGAATACCACCGGCGTATGGATTGGCGCACTAATGGAATCACGCGAACATCCCCAATGCCTTGAGGCACCACACAGTGAATTTGTCCTTTCAGCACTTTTTTATCATGTTGCATAGCCCGCCAGAGGTCTGTGAATTTCATCTGTGGTATCGCGGTTGGCAATCCCACGTGTTTAATGAGTTCACTTTGACGTTCCACAACTTCCTTTCCGCACATTTCCAAAAAATTAGCCATTGACGCTTCCTGAACCATGCCTAGACCTACAGCCTCACCATGGATCCACTTCTTATAGTGTCCCCAAGCCTCCAAAGCATGTCCAAAGGTATGACCATAATTGAGAATCCGTCGCCGACCTGATTCTCGCTCATCTCCCGCTACCACCTCAGCCTTAATTTCACAGCATCGCCGAATCACAGGAGGGATAATTTCTTCGGCTTGTGTCCGCAATCCTTCCACATTCCGTTCCAAAAATTCAAAGAATTGTTGGTCGGCGATCATGCCATATTTAATCACCTCGGCAAGGCCCGCAATCCACTGTCGCATTGGAAGAGTTTGCAGCACTTGTGGATCAATTACCACAACTTGAGGCTGATAAAACGAGCCAATCAGGTTTTTCCCCACAGGATGATTGACTCCCGTTTTGCCTCCCACGCTGGAATCGACCTGAGCCACAAGAGTCGTGGGCACTTGCACAAACCGTATGCCCCGCAGATACACCGAAGCAGCAAACCCTGCGACATCGCCTGTCACTCCCCCACCTAATGCTAACACGACATCCTGCCGTTCAAATCGCTGGGCCACGAGTGCATTTAAAATTTTGGAAAGCCAATAGAGGGTTTTGGCCTGCTCCCCATCGGGAACCATAATAAATGAGGGAGAAAAGCCGGCTTGTTTTAGGGTACGGTACACCAATCGCCCATAAAGGGTATGCACGGCTGGATTCGTGACAATACCCACACGCCCGGATAACCCAGTTTCTTGGAGCACACGCCCAATTTGACTCAAAATTCCGGGTTGAATAAGAATCTCGTAGGTCCGATTTCCTAATGAAACCGAAACGCGACTCAAGGAAGGAAAGATAGTCATGTATAGCGAGTCATCAGAACAGGGTCTCAATTGGATAGGTATAATGGATCGACATACTTCATCTACTAATGAGGATCTCACTAAAATGAGCGAACATGTTCTTGGTACATCTCATAATTGCGTTTCATTTCTTCCAACGTGTCACCACCAAATTTCTCAATGAGGGCATTAGCCATTTCATACGCAATCACGGCCTCTCCGACGACACCGGCCGCCGGTACCGTGCAAATATCGGATCGTTCTACAGTTGCCTTAAAGGATTCTTTTGTCTCGATATCCACACTATCTTTCGGGGTATACAAGGTGGCAATGGGTTTCATCGCTACACGTACGATAATGGGCTGCCCATTCGTAATGCCTCCTTCTAACCCTCCTGCATTGTTCGACTTACGGAAAAATTGTCCTGTAGTTTGATCGAAATAAATATCATCATGGACTTCTGATCCAAATCGTCGCGCACACTCAAAGCCCATACCGATTTCCACACCTTTCATGGCTTGGATGCTCATGGCAGCCATGGCTAACCGCGCAGAGAGCCGTCGATCCCATTGGGCATAGGTCCCTAATCCGATGGGAGGATTCGTGACCACCACTTCAAAAATGCCACCCAAAGAATCCCCCTTATGCTTAGCCCCACGAATTTGTTCAACCATTTTTTTGGCCACTTCAGGATCATGGCACCGCACGTCAGATTGCTCTGCATGTCTATAGGCCTCTAAAGGATCTTTCGGACTTGGAGCAGCAATCCCCCCAATTTCCATAGTATAGCTCACCACCCGCATATCAAATTGAGCGAGTAAAGATTTAGCCACCCCACCAATAGCAACCCGAATAGCGGTTTCCCGGGCACTAGCTTTTTCAAGCACATTTCGGATATCCCGATGCCCATATTTGATGGCTCCAACTAAATCCGCATGTCCAGGCCTCGGACGCGTAACCACCCGTTCAGTCGGTGGTGGTCCAGGCTCTGAGGCCATAATATCCTTCCAGTTTTCCCAGTCTTTGTTCCAAATCAACAGTCCCAGAGGGTTGCCGATGGTTTTCCCCTTTCGAACCCCAGAAATAAATTCGATCCGGTCTTTTTCGATTCGCATTCGCCCACCTCGACCATACCCCCCTTGTCGGCGAGTCAGGTCGGCATTAATCTCATCGGCCGTAACCGGCAAACCTGACGGCACTCCTTCTAATACAGCCATAAGGCCTCGTCCATGAGATTCTCCAGAATTTAAATATCTCAACATCTCATTCCCATAGTAATTAAAACGTACATACCCTCTCGACAACAAAGACTGGGAACCAGCCCACGGCCGTATATTTAAGTGGTTCTAGTGGGATAAAAAAAACGAACCCTTTGGGGACCCTCTTTCCCGACTGCCCACGGGGCCATACCACCCAAGTTTAGAGATTATGAAGGTTTTTTGAGGCTTTCTCAACTACAATATTTTTCAGGATTTTCCGGAGGTGGGGAAAGAAAGGATAAAGGTTCTTGGAGTGGGGGAGCCCACCACAGAATTGACAGTCGAAGAATGTTCCAAAAGCACCTCTGCCTCATTGATGGCTTTTACAGTCCATCCTAAATGGGTAAACTCAGACCCAAGTTCAACGACAATCCGTTTCTTAGGAGAAACTTGAATGACTGCTTGACGCCCAGATTGTCCATGAATCACACCTAACAACTTCCAGGTAGGATCCTTCACCTTAGGGGCAGTAGGCGTAACGACAGTTTTTGGCTTGGCATAAATGGATGAGGAAGAAGGAGGGGGATGTTTAATGATCGGCCTGAAGGGATCCCGGCGATTCCCTGAGTTATAACGAGACTTGGTTGGTACCAAGCTACCAGCAGAAATCGTATGTTCCTTGTTACGTTCGAGTATTTTTCCATCAACCGCAGAAACAACTAACAAACCACAGATGAGAATCCCGAGAAAGGCATACATCTTTAGGCCATAATTTTTCTTAAATATCATATTCACCCCTTTTCTTGAGCCCTTGCCCTCAACACCTGTCCAGCCTTTTGCCAAGACGTTATATCTGAAGTAGGTCTTGGATATGTTGAAGACCCTTTGGAGTTAATCCATATATTGTGAGGTCCGTTGTGACCGTAGTTCCCCGAGGCCATCCTTGTTTCCTAGAAAGCACCATATATTCAAGACTTTGAACCCATGAAAATTCCAGCAAATCATCCAGAAACTGAACGGTATCATGAAATTCGCCCTCCACCCTAATCAGAATACCGAGTGGAGTCTCAGAACGTTCGGCATCCACCAAAAGACTGTTTGGTTTCCAAAGACGAACCGTCACACCACTTCGTCTTCCAATGGTCACGACGTCCCGTCGAAAGACTTGTGATCCAAGATTGGCAGGAAATTGTTGGACCCAAGGCAATAATTCTTCCCGCAATTCAATGACCTCTCCCTCTAACTTCTTGAACGACGCCAATGTCTGTATAGAATGCTGATTCTCTTGCTTTAACCGTTCCACCTCCCCATGCAACACCTCGATCGACTGATCCAAAGGACCCCAGAACCACGTATGCATCCCCAATAGATATAGGACGACCACTAATCCAAAAAGAGCTAATCGTTGTCCACTAGACATTTGGTGCCACCAGCCGTTCATGCCCTTACAGTTTGACTCCATGCAAAACGAATAATAAAGGAAAAGGGGTTCCCCTTCCCGTTTTCTTTATCCAGAATTTCCACAACCGGTAAGCTAGTGATCACCTGGCTATTCTCTAACGCATCGATATATTTCCCAATATCTTGAAGGTCCAAGGATTGTCCTCGTATTTCAACAATCTGTTTTTCCATTTCCACACGATCCAACCAAATGTCCAGACCACTCACACTTTGACTCACACCATCCAACAATGCGACCGGTCTTTTCTTTCTGATCTCTTGCTCTTGTATTTTTTCAAACGAAGCCATGAGGAGTTTTTTTTGTTCTTCATACCGTTCCTTCTGAATCAATGTCTCCTGAATCTTGGATCCAGATTGCGTGTGTATCATCTGTTCTTGAAGCAGATACGCAAATTCCTGTTGTTTGGTTTGCGTCCACCACCAACTTGCAGTGCCAACCCCTAAACAGATTAATCCACAAAGGAGCCAATAACTCAGACCGGGATAGCTCTTTGACGTCGTAGAGATTTGGAGTTGACGAGCTAAATTAATCTCAATCATGTAACAAGGCCCCACGCAAGGCAACGCCAACGGCAACACTCATAAGAGGAACGGCTTGTTGAAAACGCTGATCCTTCTGAATCCCTGGAGGTACCGTAATCGCCCGAAAGGGATTTACCAAGTTAACGGGAACTCGCAAAGAATCAGTAAGTCTTTCTGAAAGGTTAGGTACCCTGGCATATCCACCTGAAAGGAGAATGGGTGTACACTCAGGCTTCGTTGACATATCAGAGAACGATTGCATTGTTTCAATAATGTGACTATATGTTTCCGTAAAAAATTGTTCCAAAAGCATGGCCTCCGAGGCTCCTAATTCCTTACCCGAACTTGGGAGATTGTTGGGCAGGAACACTCGATCAAGAAGATCACCGTACCATTCCACTTCATAGGACACTTCACGAATACAGGAGGGTTCTCCGCCCTCAATGCTTACCGCGAGGATTCCCGTCGGACCAAGATGAACCAACAACAAGGATACATCACTCCCATAGTTAAAGGTGACCATATTCACTAGGGCAAAGGCATCCACGTCCACGAAACACACGTCCACCCCTTGTTGGTAAAATACGTTAAGCCGGCTCTCAATATATTCTTTTTTGGCTACCACGAGAAAATTCTCCTCTTTCTCCTCTGTAGCTAAGTGCAAAGTTTTACTATGGTAAACATCCCACAGGATATCTTGAATATCCAGGGGAATATACCGATCGATTTCCAATCGCAAATGTTCCCGAAGATCCTCTTCTGTCATGGCGGGAAGAGAAAGGGATCTCAAAAACACCTGTGGCCCGGATATAGAAATGCCTACGTCGCGAAGGGGAACAGCTAGTTGGTCTTGCAGGGCTTGGATGTTGGGTCCCTCAGGGTCAGATTGCACTCCCGGCAATGGTCTGGGTGTGGTTGGTTGAATCGAAAAATCTTTTAACGTAGCTTTTTTTAGGTCCGTCTGGAAGACTATTGTCTTGGTCAAACGGGATCCAATATCAATACCCATCGCATTGGGGCGATGCCCCAAGAATCCCCTGACTCGTCTAACCACCCCTTTCCAGGTTTTTTCCCGCATAGTCGTCGTTGGTGTCATAGTTCCCCATCTATGTTTTACTTGGAGTTACTCTTTGACTGCTATCCCCCAATATGCTGACGGGTTTTTACCTAGATTCTCTACTAAAAATTCCTCTACAATCTAATGAGGGTCTGTTGAATAAATTCAAAATCCTTTCAAAACACTGACCAGTTTTGACCAATTCCCTAATTCACCAAAAGCGAGAGAGAATGTTCAATGGTTATCTTAAGACTTCTCTAAGAAAGGCCCATGGTCTTTCCCCCTTAGGCCCAGCCCGTCAAGAGGAGCCTTTCCCCGGATAAGGCCGATGGGTTTTGGCTGCGTGGAACATACAGGATACGCGACTCTGACCAAAAGCCTGAAAAGGCGGCGGCAGACTTTTTCAGATGGTATAAAGCAGAGAAGCCTATAGACACGAGAAGAAAAAATGGGCACCCTCCCTGAGGTTTATATCCTTATTCACTCGAGGTCATCGACGAACGCCTCCTCCTGAAGGAGGGAACCCATGAACTACTGTGGCATTGATTTGGCTCGTCAAGCAAGTGCGGTGTGTGTCCTGAACGAACAAGGCGCGATCGTGCGCGAACAGATGGTCGCGACCGAGGAAGCGGCCTGACACGAGGCCTTGGCGGGGCGGGGCCGGCTGCGGTGTGTGGTAGAGGCGGCCCCCTTAGCCGAATGGGTGGCGCAGGTGCTCGAAGAGCTCGGCCATGAGGTGGTGGTGATTGATCCGCGGCGGGCCAAGGCGGTGATCCAGACGAAGAAGAAGACGGACAAGTTGGATGCGAGGACTTTGGCGAAATTGGCCCAGACCGGGTGGTACACAGCCGTGCACCGAAAATCCCCGGCAGCTCGACGGCAGCGGACACACCTTCAAGCGCGGCAAGGGTTGGTGGAGACGGCCTAAGGCCCAGGCCTCGCGGATTCGGGGGCTCCTCCGGGCTCATGGGAGCAAGGTGGGACAAGTGTCGGCCGGTCTGTTTGTCCCCAGAGTCCAGCAGCTGATTGCGCAACACGCGCCGGCCCTTGAGGCGATTCTCGCACCCTTAGGGGCGATCTATCAGCAAGCGCAGCAAGCCGCCAAGGTGTGGGAGCAGATGGTGAAACGGCACGCCCAGCAGGATCCCGTCTGCGAGCGATTGATGCAGGTACCTGGGGTTGGCCCCTTAGTGGCAAGCACGTATGTGGCGACCCTGGATGATCCCACACGATTCCCCAAGGCGACGCAGGTGGCGGCCTATCTGGGGTTGGTCCCCCGGGTCTAGCAGTCGGGCGAGACGAATTATCACGGCCGGATCAGCAAGGAAGGGGACAAGCTGCTGCGGTGGCTGTTAGTGGAAGCCGCCAATGTGCTGCTGACACGGACCAACCGAACCTGCGCACTCAAACGATGGGGCCTGAAGCTGGCAAAGAAACGCGGGCAGGGCAAGGCGAATGTGGCGGTGGCGCGGAAGTTGGCCATCCTTTTACATCGCCTCTGGGTGACCGGCGACTCATTTACGCCGGTCCCCAGCTAAGGAAGGCGGCGGGTGCTCGTATAGGCACAAATGACTGGTGAGAGGGAGATCGGGTTCGGGGCGGGTGACCTCGTGGAATGTTTGAGCCCCCGGCGGTTCGCGTTTCAGATTGAGGCCCCGACTCCGACCCCATCCTGTGGCGCCTGGCGACCACGTAGAGAAGCATGAACCCCGAGCCCCGCTCACCATGAAAGAAAAAATTGTTTGGAGGGGTTGACTCTGCTTTAGAGAAACATTCCTAAACGAAGAAGAGGGCACTGACCAAGGATATGTCATAATTTTCAGGAACAGGGAGGGTTGAGGAAAAAATCTTTGGGGGGGGACCCGTAAA
>JAZFZJ010000117.1:0-13323 GCA_036443915.1 Nitrospirales bacterium | reverse complement strand
CTTCACCCGTTGCATCAGTCCACGGGGAATCTCCCGAAAGTTCCAGGCCCCTTTGTCTTCGGTTGGTTGTCGTGCATGGCCAGGAGGGTAGCAGGTTCAACAGATGACGTCAAATAGCACTTGACTTAGTGTACTATCATATGATAGTTATGAGCATGACCAACCACAGGCTTGAAAGGAGGTGCGGACAATGAAGATGGAACGTGTGTTGATTCAATTGCCAAAAGAATTGAAGGCCAAGCTGGATGCGTTGCGGGCTCAAGGCTACACCGCCAGCGGCTTTATTCGGGCAGTGTTGGAGCGCGAACTTAATCACCCTACGAAGAAAGGAACGTAAGCCATGGCACGGAAAGGTCGACTCGACCGCGGATTGATGCAAAAGAAGGATGTGAATGGAAAGCTGGTGTGGTATGTGCGCTTGTATCACCACGGCAAGGAACGGCAGTTTGGCGCGTTTCCGAATAAGACCAAAGCGAGAGAGTTTTATGAGAAGGCCAAACGGGAACAGAAGGAAGGCCGGTTTTTCCCTGAGCAATACCATCTGAGTGGCCAAGCGTTGGTGCAGGAGGCCATTGATGCCTATTTCGAACATACCCACCTGAAACGGTCTATTCGAGACCTGCGGTATTTTGCGCAGTGGTGGGGGCAACGGTTGCGAGGCCTTCGCTTGTCTGGGGTGACCAGGCCTGTGCTGAGCGCCATCCGCCAAGAACTGTTGGAGAGTGGGCTGAGTCCGCAACGCGTGAACCGGTATCTGGCTTGGCTGCGGGCGTGTCTGAACCTGGCGATTGTGGATGGGAGGTTGGCCGTCAACCCCATCAAGAAATTGATGTTTAAAGAAACGGCTGGGCGTCTGAGACTGTTGACCCCCGAAGAAGAGGCCAAACTGTTGCAGGCGTTGGGGCCGGTGTATGCACCGTGGGCGCGGTTGGCTATCCTGACCGGCCTGCGGCAGGAGGAACAATTCCTGTTGCCATGGAAGGACGTTGACTTGGAACGCGGGATGATCGTCCTTCCGCAAACGAAGGCCGGTGAGGTGCAGTATGCCTACTTGAACGAAGAAGCCCAAACGTTGTTGCGGGGTTTGGAGTCCTGGCAACGGTCCAAGTGGGTCTTTCCAAGTCAGAACCCGGCTTCCCCCGTCGATCCGAGGCATTTCTATGCCCGAGTCTATTTGCCCGCCATGAAAGGGACCGGGATTGAGTGGGTGACGTGGCATGATCTCCGTCACTGTTTCGCCTCTCGGTTGGCCATGAGTGGGGCCACACCCAGCACCATTGCGGCATTACTTCGCCATTCCACCACGGCCTTGGTGAAGCGATATGCGCATTTAAGCCCCACATATTTGAAAGGCGCGGTGGAAGGGGTCTCAGCCTTTGGGAAGGACCTCAAGCCAGGTTGGAATCGGGTTGAAGGGGAGGTAGGGGAAACACCGGTTCTCCCAGAGGAACCTGGGCCAGTTTCAAATGGAACCGTGACTAAAACCGGAATGCAGGAGAGAACGGAGGAGGGGAGTCGTGCGTAAGTCGTTGATAGTATTGGTGGCGGTGGAGGGTTTCGAACCCCCGGCCCGCGGTTTGTGCATCCGCTAAGGCATGATAGGGACCTGCCGTGACCCCCTCTTTTAAGGTGAGGAAGAGATTCGCAAAATCGACTCCGCCCATCAATAAACCTATGGGAGGCATCAGAACATCCGAGACCATTGATTTCACAATCGTCCCAAAGGCTCCGCCGATGATAATTCCCACCGCCATGTCCACCACATTTCCCCGCATGGCAAACTCTTTAAATTCCTTCAGCATCCGATCCTCCTTTGATCAGTATGATTTCTTGTACCAGAAGATCCTCAAGGACCTTCCGCCGCATTCAGGCAAGATGGCCACACTGGGGATCCTCCCGCAATAGAAAAATTTATGCAAGAGTTTCCCTAATGGAGCCCTCCCTAAAACAGAAATCGGAAAAAGGCTATGGCCCTGGGCACGTTGCCTAAATTCCCGTGTATCAAAATTTTTGATAAATAATAATACTTATTAACATCACTTTTCAGGAGGAATTTTATTGGATGGGCTAAAGAACACACGACACAGGAGACGGTTATCAAAGAAAAAAAATAGCCGAAAGGAGAGAAAAGTTGAAGAGGGGAGTCACCAAAATTATCCTGGCTTTTGAACTAATCCTTTTCTGGCTCAGCACTCCCATGTTTATGAGTTACTCGGTCTTCGTCAAATAACTCTGCCATTTCTTGAGCCATCACATCATTATCATGAGGGAGGGAGACGACTGATAATTCTTTTTTTATTTTTGGTGACTGCTCTTTCGGGTCTTTTGTTGATGCTTCAGAATCTTTTTGTTCGTCGGGTGTTTCAGTGTTATCCATAATAATGATCTCCCATACCAAGTGTTATTCAAAGGATTCTAAAAAGGACTGTTCAGGAAATTTCAGATGACACTTTGAACAGGTGACAAAGTAAACTGACTCACGGACTGAGACCACGGCCCTAAAATCCAAGGATACTCCCCGATGGTGACAAGACTGACATGCAATTTCTTTCAAGCGATAGGGAATATCAGGTTGTGTCTGCAAGTAAAACTCCATATCCGTGAAAACAGGAAAGGAATAAAAACAATCTCGACAGATGGCTTTCCAGTCCCCGTCCTCTTTGGCAATCCTGGTGTCAATTCCAAAACGGTTCCCCTTACAAATCGCACATTTGACCTCTCCTAACCGTTCTTCAACCTGTTTGATGCTTAATTGTGTCATAGACCTTTCCCAGCAACCCGATTCATGAATTTCCAAACAAGTATAGGCATCCCCTCATACCTTCGCAACTACAGAATCTACCATAACCCACCCCTATGGGGTAGTGACCTTGACCTCAAATATTCCTCTAAAACCCTTTTGCTCCTTCCTCTTGGGTAGGAGACCAATTATGCCGATAGTATTCAATATGATCAGTGTTATTATAGAAAGACTCTGTATTGGAGACCAACTGGACGCCGAAGCTCCACCACCCTTCATAACGGCCGTCCTGTGGGCGGCACTTGATCCCAAAATCTCTCCTCCACCCAATCGTTTGGTCGCAAGACTTCCTCTTAAAGAATACACTGAACCCGATCTGATTGACATCCAAGCCGGGGTAGAGTGGCTCGTTCGTCACCTACCTGAACATCATATTTTAGTCGGATGCCGAGCTGGATTGGGGCGTTCCCCCTCTATTATTATCGCCTATCTCTGCTGCATCCAACACCTTTCCTTTGAAGAGGCCCTTCAACTCGTCACCGAAAAACGTCCGGGAGCCACGCCCTTACCTCATCTGGATTCCCTCATTGAACAGTTGAAGAAGAAAAACCTTGCCATAAGGTGACCTACCCACTGACCTCAGCATTTTTCCATTAATTACCCTTCTACCCATTGAATCCCCGTCCGGAACTTTCCTTTACAAAAGGGGAAGTGATACCCAGGGTTACCTAAAATCTGATACAACGCTCTATACCAAATGATACAGTTCGAACTCGCTCACCGAACCCTCTACCTTCCTTACGTCATACGCCATGCCAGAGCTTCCTGAAGTTGAAGTGATCCTCCAACAACTCAAGGCTCATAGCCTGGGTGGGACCATAGAATCCTTCACGATTCATCGCTCCGATATTGTCCGAACAGGACAGGAGATCATTCCCTGGCTAAGCCGTTCAAAGATCACTGACCTGTATCGAAGAGGCAAATGCATTATCTTCATCTGCACCAAATCAGGGACTAGTCGCGCTATTCTTTCAGAATTAGGCATGACCGGCCTTTGGTTTTTTCAATCTACCCTTGCCTCATCCCGCCAACATCTTCATGCACACCTCACGCTTTCTGGTGCCCAAGCCACTGAACTCCATTATTGGAATCCCCGCCGCTTCGGACGTTTGTGGTTTTTTGAGCTATCAGAATTGGAGGCGTTTGTTCAACGCCGGTTTGGTCCTGAGGCATTGGATATTAGGGAACACCAATTTATTCAGCTCCTTCAAACCTGCAGAGGCCGCCTCAAGCCGTTTTTTCTTAACCAACATCGCCTGGCCGGATTAGGAAACATTTATGCCAATGAAGTTCTTTTCCGGGCCCGCATCCACCCTCACGCCGCATGTTATCAATTGAGAACGCAATCCTGCCGCCGCCTCTACCACACCATGCAAGAAGTTTTACAAGAAGCGATGGCAGCGGGCGGGTCTTCCATCCGAGACTTTCTTGCTCCCAATGGATCCCCAGGGCGTTTCCAAGAATTCCATCAGGTATACCATAAAGAGGGCTTACCCTGTCCCCATGGCTGTTCATCCCTCATAAAACGTATTCAAAGCGAACGAAGCTCTTTCTACTGTGCCACATGCCAAAAGAAACGATAGGAGGGCAATGTCTTTCTTGAGCCCCAATGAAGCCTTTGCTAGAATGAATATAATCGAAAAACTGTTACAGGAGGGTGATTCGAAACCTACGTGCGAAAAATTAAACTACAAGACGGGGTCGATTTAGCCAATCTCTTCGGCCCACACGATCTCCATCTCAAAATGATCGAAGGTGAGCTCAATGTCCACATGGCGGCACGGGGAGATGAAATCACACTTGATGGTCAACCCGATTCAGTCCTTCGGGCGGAACATATCTTACAGGAGTTAGGCGATTGGACCCGTACCTATTATCAATTGAAACCTGAGGACGTTTCTCGGGCAATACGCGCCACCGAAGAACAGAGCGATATCCCTCTCCGACCCTATACCTTTTCCACCAGCACGCTCCCGACAAAAAAAGGCCAGGTTAATCCGAAAACTCCAACACAACAAGCCTATTTGGAAGCTATTCAAAAATTCGATTTGGTAATCGCCATTGGCCCGGCAGGAACGGGAAAAACCTATTTGGCCATGGCCATGGGCCTGGCGGCTTTAGCGCAAAAAAAAGTGAGCCGAATTATCTTGGCCCGTCCAGCCGTAGAGGCCGGTGAGCGCCTCGGATTTCTTCCTGGCGATTTATTCGCCAAAGTGCATCCCTATCTTCGTCCTCTCTATGATGCCCTCTACACCATGATGGACATTGAACAAGCAAATCGGCTCATCGAACATGGAGATATTGAAATTGCACCACTTGCCTTCATGCGGGGGCGGACCCTAGATGATGCCTTCGTCATATTGGATGAGGCGCAAAATGCCACGACTGAGCAAATGAAAATGTTTTTGACCAGACTGGGGCTAAATTCCAAAGCAATCGTCACCGGAGATATTACACAAATCGATCTTCCGGACTCCCAGAAATCCGGATTGGCTCATATCGCAGAAATTTTGGTGCATATCGACGGGATCAAGTTCGTCTATTTTTCCGAACAGGATGTTGTCCGCCATCGGTTAGTCAGGGCCATTATCAAAGCATATGAATGCGTTGAACAACAATCATTCAACGACCCGCCACCCGAACAATCTGGCCATTCTTCCGCACCACGCCTTCATGTCTCAGGAGGCAAAGCCCGTGGGCACAGGCCAAGGCCATAGGGTTTCATGGCCGTATGGATCCGCACGTCCCTTCGGCGAATTTCGCTCCGAACAAACTCGGTGCGGAAAATGGGGCAGTCCGTGTTGGAGTATGTCGGATACCCCAGGGCCCATCTGAGTCTGACCTTGGTTGGAAAAACCCGGATGCTGACCTTAAATCGGATGTATCGGCAACAGGAATATCCAACAGATGTCCTAGCCTTCCCTATGGGAGAAGTTCCAGGTGCCACAGAAGTTTTCTTGGGGGATGTCGTCATTTGTTTGCCTGTAGCTGTTTCTCAGGCCTCGACCTTTGGCAATTCGCCTGATCAAGAGATTCTCCGTTTGATTATCCATGGAACTCTTCACCTTCTGGGATATGATCATGAAATCAGTAAACAGGAAGCTAAACGGATGCAACTGAAAGAGCAGAGTATATTTCAACATCTAACCCCCGTACCTCGTCTTCTTGCTTAGATCTGCCACCGAATTTGGCATTTTCCCCTTGAACCCGTGACCACCCCATGAGTTGGCTCAAACGTCTACAAGACGGCCTATCCAAAACACGCCAAACGGTGGAAAATTCATTGCGCCGTATGGTGGGAACCCAGCTAGACCCAGCGGTTTTAGAAGATGTCGAAGCCAGCTTACTTCAGGCCGATGTGGGTGTCCGAACAGTCCAGCGCTTTCTGGACGCCATTCAGGCAGAATCAGGGCCCTTTCAGACTGCTAATCCGCTTGAAGTCCTTCACACCCTTCTATTGGACATCCTCAGAAAAGGTGAAACCGAACCGTTGGAGGAACTGGTTCGCCGGGGGCCTCACCCGTTTGTTCTTCTCACCGTAGGTATCAACGGCGTGGGGAAAACCACCACGGTGGCCAAACTGGGCCATCGGTTCAGCCAACATGGAGTGAACACACTCTTTGTCGCCGGTGATACATTTCGAGCTGCAGCCATTGAACAATTAGCCATTTGGGGAAAACGAACGGGCATCGAGGTGATTAAACATAAACAGGGATCCGATCCTGCTGCCGTGGTATTTGACGGAATGGTAGCAGCCAAGGCCCGCAATGTTGATGCCGTGCTCATCGACACCGCAGGCCGGCTTCATACCAAAGTCAATTTGATGGACGAACTCCGGAAGATCAAACGCATTATTCAACGGGAAATTCCCGGAGCCCCTCACGAAATCTTACTAGTCTTGGATGGGACCCTTGGTCAAAATACTATTGCCCAAGCCCGACAATTCCATGAGACTCTCGGTGTCACAGGCTTAGCCTTAACCAAATTGGATGGGACAGCGAGAGGGGGCGTGGTCGTGGCCATCGTGGATGAACTCAATCTGCCCATTCGCTTAATCGGCGTCGGTGAAGGAGAAGCTGATCTTCAAGATTTTAACGCTTCGGCCTTCGTCGACGCATTGTTACCCAATACTCCACCCACCTAACATGGTCCTGTACCCTTTCCTTATCTGGGTTATGCTTTGTGGGCTATGGGTGCCGAAGGTACTGGCAGCCACAAAGATTCCCTCCATTCACCATGAACTGACTGTTACAATAAGTCCAGCTACCAATGCTATCAGCGGCTCCGATACCATTCATCTGTCTCCGGCCTACGGGTCCAATCCCTCACTCTCCTTTTCTCTCCATCCGGACTTGCGGGTCAAAACTATTCAAGTAAACGAGCAAGCTCTCTCCTTCGACACCCACCCCTCTGACCTTTCTCAAGGCTCTTCTCAACAAACCGTGACCGTTCACTTGCCTGAATCTTCTGGCCCACTCGAAGAGAGAGTCCTCACCGTTGTCTACGATGGGAAAATTAATGACCCACCTCAAGCTTCTGGTGGTCTCCGTTTTGTCAGGCCTGACAAGACCTATGGCCATATCGGATCAGAGGGCGTGTATTTGACCTATGAAACGTTTTGGCATCCCACCCTGAAAAATACTCTTTCGACATATGATCTGACTGTGAACCTTCCTTCTGATTGGGAAACCGTGACCCAAGGCCATAATACCTCCAACACCGTGAAAAATGGACAGCGAACCAGCCAATGGAGCATACAGATTCCCAGTGAAGCACTCACACTGGCGGCCAATCACTTTATCGTACAAAAAGAAACCTGGCATAACATCCAGCTCGCCACCTACCTGTTTCCCCAAGAAGCCCGATTGGCTGCGCAATATTTAGACGCCACGGCTCGATACTTGGCGCTCTATACCGACCTCTTAGGTCCCTACCCGTTTCAAAAATTCGCGGTGGTGGAAAACTTTTTCCCCAGTGGCCTAGGCATGCCTTCATTTACGCTTTTGGGTCAAGGGATCGTTAGACGTGGATATACCCAGCCCTACTCTCTCGGTCATGAAATTGTACATTCCTGGTTTGGCAATTCTGTCTTCAATGATGTTGAGCAAGGCAATTGGGTGGAAGGTCTCACCACCTATCTCGCCAATTATTATTATGAGGAAGCCACCGGGAACCAGGAAGAGGCGTTCAAAATCCGAAGCCGGATGATGCATGAATATAACCTCTATGCGACTCCAGAAAAGGAATATCCCATTCGCGCGTTCCACCACAAAGAAACCCGGATCGACAATGCCATTGGCTATCAAAAAACAGCCTTGGTCTTTCACATGCTCAGGGAGCAAGTGGGAGACGAGGCATTTTTCAAGGGTGTTCGGCAAATTATCAAACAGGGTACCGGGAAGTACGTGGACTGGAAGAAGTTGGAACAGATATTTTCGAAATCTTTGGGAAAAGATCTCAGTTGGTTTTTTCAACAATGGGTTAATCGACCTGGAGCACCTGCCTTGAATTTCCAAGATATGTCAGTTCAGGAAAATCCAAAAGAACCAGGGCATTTCACCATTTCTGGAACTATTTCCCAGCCTTCACCGGCTTTCAACGTGCGCCTTCTTATACAAGTCAATTTAGATGGTGGAACCGTCTATTACACACATCTCGATCTGGATCAGCCTACACAACCCTTAAACCTCACCGTTCAAGAGATCCCCAGGACAATCACAATTGATCCCGACCACCATTTGCTCCTCCGGCTACAACGTAATCAACTGCCTCCCATGCTCAATGGTTGGGAAACCGACACTCGGCGGATCGTCCTTTTCCCAAAGACTTTTTCCCAAAATGACGAGCAAGCCTTTGCCGCCCTCCTCCACCGTTTACAGACACAATCGGGCGTCGAGATAATTAAGAACGATCAGCCGGTCCTTCAAGAACCCGCATCATTTTTACTTGTCGGAAATTCTGCCAAACATGTGTTGGAGTCTCGCTCATTTGAAGGGTGCGTGAAGAACATTAACGTTCAACCTGACCAGGTCCGCATCCGAGGGCAAACCTTCAAGGGACCGGAATTTGCCTTTCTCATCTCTTGTCCTCATCCGACAGCGCCCGAACACACTGTGACCTTCTTTTTCGGCTTGTCCGCTGAAGCTGTCAGACCTGTTTCCCGGCTTTTATTTTTTTACGGGTGGGACAGTTATCTCGTATTCAAACAGGGAAGGGTTGTTGCCCGAGGGATGTTTCAGCCAGTACACTCTTCCCGTGAATTTATCCTTCCAGCACTATGAGGGCTCTAAATACCAAAAAATACAATCAAAGACCACCGATGACACCCCCTCAATTGTAAGGAGGGGTAACGGGGGGTAGATGTGACCACCATGGCTTGGAGATTCAGAACCAAAAACCTGGCAACATGCGTGATTGGAACCATGTTGTTCGTACTCGTGTATTCCCCGACATGGGCTGCTGAACCACCCAAAACACCTGAGTCTCCGGCAGGCAAACTAGAGCCCCATTTGGCCAATATCCGTCAACTCACCTTTTCCGGGAAAAATGCAGAAGCCTATTTTTCTCCTGACGGCTATCAATTGGTGTATCAATCCACGCTGGAACCCGATGGGAAAACACTTCGTTCCTGTTACCAAATCTATATGATGAATACGGATGGCTCTGGGATTCGGCGGGTTAGCACAGGGACTGGAGGCACAACCTGCGGATATTTTTTCCCCGGCAGTCGACGCGTCCTGTTTGCTTCGACACATTTTATTAGCCCACACTGCCCCCCCAAGCTTAAACGGACCGCCCGCTACCGTTGGTCACTGGAGAATTATGATATCTTTTCCATGAATGTTGGCGGCACTGATTTGCAGCGACTCACATCTTCTCCGGGTTACGATGCTGAGGCCACCATCGCACCAAACGGCAGGCGGATGGTGTTTACATCCATGCGGGACGGCGATTTAGATCTGTATTCCATGGAAATTGATGGTACCGGAGTCAAACGGCTTACCGATGAAGTGGGTTATGATGGGGGCGCGTTCTACTCACCTGATAATAAGCGAATCGTCTACCGCGCGCATCACCCCAAAACGGATGAAGAACTCAACACCTATCGTGAGCTCTTGGCACAGAATGTAGTCGAACCGTCAAACCTAGAAATTTTCATCATGAATGTCGATGGCACCAACAAAACGCAAGTCACCAAAAATGGACGATCCAACTTCGCACCGTATTTTCTTCCTGATGGGAAACGGATCATCTATTCATCTAACGTATCCACCTCTCCTGATCATCCAGGTCGTCCATCCTTCCATCTCCATATTATTGGAGAGGATGGAAGTTCCCCTGAACAAATTACGTTCAATGGAAAATTTAATAGTTTTCCGATGTTCTCCCCAGATGGGAAACAATTGGTGTGGTCTTCTGACCGCCATACAACCAAGCCACATGAATTCAACATCTTTCTTGCAGACTGGGTTCCGTAACTCACCACAAAAACTGCATATGTTGGATTTCCAATAGATCTCAGGTTCCTCCCCTTTGTAAGGGATTAAATTCCGAAGAGGAATTAAAGAGGTGGGATAGAGGAAGGGAAATATCTATTAAAGGAACCAAAGGGCCCTTATTATCTCTTTTTCCCAACATCCTGTGACTGACCAACCACCCTCCCACCCCTCACCCTCACCCCAATTTCCGCCGCTTTTCATTAACCATACCGCTTCATTGATTTTCGGACTGTCTGGGGTCCTTATCCTTGGCATGTTCTATTACCTTTCCCAACTAGATTTTCCCGCCATTATCCTGATTCGATCTTTTGAATATCCACTCCTTGATCAATTAGGAGATATAGGGGACCGGCTAGGAGATGGCCTCACCTTAGTGCTCATATCACTAGGAATTGGAGCAGCGGGGTTCTTTTGGAAATCCCAACAATTAAAACTCCTCTGCCTTCATTCCCTACTTGCTCACGGGGTAGCCGGACTCTTCGCCCAAATCATTAAACATAGCATAGGTCGACCTCGCCCTCGCCTCATGCATGAACACATCTGGGAAATCACGCCTTCTTTTGAGAGCGGACTTGATTCGTTCCCATCCGGTCATGCCGCAGCCTCGTTTGCCGTCGCTACGACCCTGGCCTATTATTTTCCAAAAGGAAAAATCCTGTGGTTTGGCCTCGCCACATTCGTAGGAATATGCCGCGTGACCAAGGGCTCACATTTCCCCACCGACGTGCTAGGGGGGCTACTGGTTGGAATTGCCTCTGGACTGGTGATTGCCTACTCGCGAAGTCAATGGAACGAGAGGGCGCGACGAGTCCTGGTTCAAGGCCTTCCCTGGTTAGTCTCAGGTTTCGGCCTCCTGTGGATCATAGTTCCACACCCAGGCATCGAGTTAGAACCTTCCCTTTCATTCTTCATAGGACTAAGTGTTTTTCTGAGTGGATTAGGTCTTAGATTATGGTGGGTACGAGAATGCTCTTCACTTCCGGTTACATTAAGTCTGACTCCTCCGGCTTGGCCACGCCTGCTCATGGGATTGGGCTTGGCCACCACCACAGGAAGTACAGTGATTATTGGTGCGAGCATATTGGCTGGAATGATCTGGTGGATAGGAAGTCAGCCAAGCCTCACCAACGACATAAGTGCCAACACCAAAGGAGATGCATCGCTTACTCCCCTCTTGACTGAAGCCATCCTTGGTATGGCTATGTTCCTCCTAGCCCTCCTCACCTTCTCCCTCCGATCGCATATGCTTAGCTTCTAGACCAATTCCTGGCTTAAGGGAATCCGAACCCTCCCGATGCAGGGCTCTAGTACGATAGGGGATAAATTTTTCTGCCGGATTCGTTGGATTTTATACAAAAGATCTTCCTCCAACCAAAATCTAAGAGTCTTATGGACTGTCCATTCTGCAAAACTTCACTCCTTCCTTATGAGGAGCATGATCTCCATTTTGACCGATGTCCAGCTGGTCATGGGATTTGGTTCGATGGAGGGGAATTAGATGCATATAGAAAGAACCATCCCGATGTCGGGAACGCACCAAAAGAGGAAACTCAACGATTTCTGCCCTTACCGGGTGTGGCAGTAAAAGACTGTCCACGGTGTCGCACGACAACGTTAGAAGGGGGGCGTCTCCATGATTTGGATGTTCAACATTGTTTTACTTGCCATGGAGTTTTCCTGGGACAACCCTCCCCTTTAACACAAGATCCACTCAATCCAACTCCCGTGGTTATAGGAGGCATGATTCTCCAAGCCATCCTCTCCGGATTTGGATAACGTGTCCCATAATCCTTTTCTTTTCCCACATTTTTTTCCTCTTTAGTTTTTCCACCTTTTAGCCGAAAAACATGAGGGATTGTGTATACCGCTGAAAGTACGGGAACGACACATGTCTACCCCATATTCCAACATATACACCAGGATCCCCGGTCTGCCATAACCGGGGGCTCTACAACAAAAAGGAAACACTATGTATCAGGCAAAAATCCAAGAAGGCCTTCAGGCGCTGGCTACCCAATGTCCGACAATCGCCCATGACACGACTCTTGATGCTCTTCGACACTGGAACCAAACATTCACGCAACTCTCTAATGATCTCCGAGAAGGTATCCAAGAAAAGACCGAAGGTGAGATGATGCAAGTCATCAAGCAGCTAGAGAATAATGAAGACATTTTGTCTCAGGAAATTGATTTGATTCGTCTATGGATCGTTGGGGATGCCAAATCCTATATCAAAATGGAGAATAACTATGAGGAATGGATTCAAGAAGCCCAGCGACTGGTCGAAGCGGTCAAATCTATTTCCACCAAGGAATTGACACCACGCCTCATGGGCGATTTACAAGGTATTGCTCGAGATGCAACACGGACCCTATCAGACATCACGTTTTATAAGGAAAACACGGAACGGACCCAAAAATTTGAGGATTCTATTAAAACCCTGACCCCCGAAAACAAACTCTTTCTTGCAGAGATGTTAAAAGCGAAATTGCATTCGACCGATGTTTAAGCCTTCTTCGCCCGTTCTCCTCGAAATTCCTCACTTCCTTTCAATGTGATTTGACTCGACTCACTCTCCCTCTAAAAATTGGGGAGGGTGAGGAAGCCTTGTCATTGCCTTCTAAACTGACCTGTTTAAAGCAGGGGTTCGCTGGAGAGGAGGGAAAAACCGCCGTGTTCAAGGACCACGGTCCAATCTGAGACGGCGTCCGGGAGATCCCGACGAAGCGGGGTTTGGAGGATAACCATTTTTCGCCCAGGAGCCGACAGATGGGCTTCCCATTTTTTTTGATCTTTTGGACCAAGAAAATATACTTTGCGTTTGGCATAAAAACTGAGGGATGGACGCTTTCGACCTACCTGCAAGAGCCGATCTTCGGTCCCGAGGTTATATTTGCCAATCCCCGCTAATTGTTGGGGCGGTGCAATAAAATATTCTTGATATACCGGCAGAGCCCATCTCACCACCAACAAGGCAAACACGATCATCATGCTCCCAGCCACCCACAACGCCAGGTGCCGCTT
>JAZFZJ010000116.1:0-5920 GCA_036443915.1 Nitrospirales bacterium | reverse complement strand
AAGCTCACGATACGTAATACTTGACAGAAACCATTCATACGTCACACCCCTTTCTTGGGAGCGCTGAAAAAGTCCGCCAGCGGCGTTCCCTGCCTTCGCCGGAGCGGCTTCGCGCAGGCAGGTCGCCCCTTTGTCGGACTCACGTACCCCCTTGTACGCTCCGCTTCGCCACAACGGTCGCGCCCTCCGGGAGGCGGTAAGCCATACTGCGGCCTTGCTCGAGGATAAGCACGTCTTGGCGTGCACGGGCTGCGCGGGTGAGATAGCGGGCCTTATTGAACACTCCCTCCTTTGTTTAAATGTTTCAGGCTATCTGACAGATTGGGATGCTATTGAACAAATTTTGGATTGTTCAACAGACCCTTTCTTAACAATACCATTTGGACAACACGAGGACATCTGATTATTTTTTTTACACGGTTGGATGATTCAAGTAAAGAAATGGTTCTGAATTATACCAAAGTTCTGCTGAAGATTGGGATGACGGTATCGGCTTGGATATGATAAATCTATGTGAATGAGAAGAAAATACGAGTAGATAACGAGAGCCATATCGCATGCGAGATTTTTTCCCAGGACTAGCAGGAATCCCAGCAGCCAAATCTGCTATCAGTTTTGTCGATGGGCTCGAGGGCATCTTAGAATATCGCGGTATCCGAATCGAAGAGCTTGCAGCTCAAAGTTCCTTTACCGAAAGCGCTTATTTGTTATTATTCAATCGGCTCCCGACCCAAACCGAGCTTGACCAATTTCACACCGACCTGACTCACCATCGTCGAATCAAATATCAAATCACTGACTTACTCAAATGTCTGCCTGAACAGGGACATCCCATGGATGCCCTTCAATCGGCCGTAGCTGCCTTGGGGATGTTCTATCCCGTTCCAGATGTCCAGGATGAATCAACCCGGTATTGGACCATCGTTCGCCTTATTGCCAAGCTTCCGACCATTGTGGCTGCATATGCTCGCCTACGCCGAGGGGACGAACCCATTCCTCCTCGCGACGATCTGGCTTACGCCGAAAACTTTATGTACATGCTAATGGAAAAAATTCCTGACCCTTCCCTCGCCAGAATATTTGATATCTGCTTGATTCTCCACGCCGAGCACACCATGAATGCTTCGACATTTAGCGGCCTGGTGACAGCCTCCACGTTAGCCGATCCCTTTACCGTCATTTCATCGGCCATTGGGACACTCAAAGGGCCCCTTCATGGAGGGGCCAATGAAGCCGTTATTCATATGTTGGAAGAAATAGGATCCCCTGAGGCCATTCCCGCCTATATCGAACGGAAATTAGCGGCCCAAGAAAAAATCATGGGATTCGGGCATCGAATCTATAAAGTCAAAGACCCGCGAGCCATTGTCCTCCAGAACTTGGCGCAAGAGCTAGGAACGCATGCCCAGACCAACGTCTTGTTTACCCTCGCCCGAACGATGGAAGGAGAAATGGAACAGCGCGTGGGGCACAAAGGGGTTCGACCCAACGTGGATTTTTATTCCGGCATCATTTACCATCAACTGGGGATCGAAACCGATCTGTTTACCCCACTATTTGCCATGGCTCGGGTGGCGGGTTGGTTAGCTCATTGTTTTGAACAATACCAAGACAATCATTTGTTCCGGCCAACCCAGATTTATGAAGGTCCACGCCATCGTCCCTATCAGCCATTAGAGACTCGGGCAGAAGCCTGAGCGTCGTTCACACA
This sequence comes from Nitrospirales bacterium, assembly GCA_036443915.1. Classification (GTDB taxonomy): domain Bacteria; phylum Nitrospirota; class Nitrospiria; order Nitrospirales; family UBA8639; genus Nitrospira_E. The sequence continues at coordinate 4,209 of JAZFZJ010000116.1, read as the reverse complement.
GGGGACTATTGAATAAATCAAAATTTTCCGAGGGCCAATCCCATCTGACCAATTCCATGAATCATCACAAGCATGGGGCCTGTTCAAAAAGGCTCACTGTCTCACCCGCCCAGCCCGTGCACGCCAAGACGTGCCTTTCCTCGGACAAGGCCACAGGACTGTTGGCGCGCGCAGCCTACACCGAGTACCTGAGCACGACAAAGGGTCCAGGACACCGCTGGCGGACTTTTTCAACAGACCCCTTTACGAAGCCAGGCGTTTCTTCCCCACTTTACCTTTCCGGTTTGTTCATACGAACCTTTTCCCTATGACCTCCTCGTCTTCTTATGATGTCCTCGTCATCGGCGCTGGACTGGCCGGGATGCGCGCCGCCCTTGCCGCACATGAGCAAGGGGCCTCGGTTGCCATCCTCACCAAGGTCCACCCTGTCCGTAGTCATTCCAATGCCGCACAAGGGGGCATTAACGCGGCAATGACCGACCGAGGAGATCAATGGGAAGACCATGCCTTTGAAACCGTTAAAGGCAGCGATTATTTGGGCGATCAGGACGCCATTGAAGTCCTCGCACAAGAAGCGGGAGAGGACATTATCGCTCTTGAACATATGGGCGTCATCTTTAACCGCAACGAAGAGGGTCGACTGGGCACCCGTCGATTTGGGGGACAAAAACGTGCTCGAACGTTTTTCGTCTCTGATTTCACGGGACAAGCGATACTTCACGTGCTGTACGAACAAATTATGCAAGCCCAGATTCCCGTGTATGAAGAATGGTTTGTGACATCCTTAGTGAAAGATGATCATGGTCGGTGCGCAGGATTGGTCGCCTTCGAAATCCGCACCGGTGACTTCGCCTTCTTTTGCGCGAAAGCCGTCATTATGGCCTCTGGCGGTTTGGGGCGGGTCTATGAACCGAGCACGAATGCTTTGATTTGTACCGGGGATGGCATGGCGGTCGCCTACCGAGCCGGTGCGCCCTTGATGGATATGGAAATGGTTCAATACCACCCAACGACGCTCAAGGGGAAAGGGCTCCTTATAACCGAAGCGGCCCGAGGCGAAGGGGGGTATCTCCTAAACAGCAAGGGCGAACGATTTATGGAACAGTATGCCCCCAACATGCTGGAATTGGCCTCTCGTGATGTCGTCTCCCGAGCTGAACACATTGAGATTAATGAAGGTCGTGGGATAAAGGGCTGTGTTCTCCTTGACTGTCGCCATTTAGGTCGACACTTCATTCAAGATCGCCTGGGGCAAATCCATGCTGAAGCGAAAACCTTTGCCAACGTGGATTTGGCGGAAGAACCGTTACCCATCCGACCAGGCATGCATTATCAAATGGGTGGAATTAAAACTGACATCGACGGACGGTGTTGGGATCCCCAAGGCCACTGGAAAGGTGTGCCTGGCCTGTTCGCCGCTGGGGAAACGGCATGCGTCAGCCTTCATGGTGGAAACCGGCTTGGCGCCAATTCTCTTTTGGAGACGGTGGTATTCGGTCGACGGGCAGGTCGCTGTGCCGCCAACTACGCCAAAACCCTTCCCACTCCTCATATGTCCCATACCACCATCGAACCGGATCGCCAACTGGTTAACACTATCTTGGCCCGGCCTGGACAAGGGGAACGCCCCGCAGCCCTTCGGTTAGAAATGGGCACCACCATGAATCGACATGTATCGGTGTTTCGCGAACAGGAAGGAATGGAAACCGCCTACCAACGCATTCAAGATCTCAAGGCCCGATGGCCAGGCATCACCATCCAGGATAAAGGGCACATTTTTAATACAGGCTTGGTCGCCGCCTTAGAATTAGGATTTATGTTAGATTGTGCAGAGGCCATCATTGTCGGAGCGCTCACCCGCAAAGAAAGTCGCGGTGCCCACTTTCGTACCGACTATTTAGATCGAGACGACGAACAATGGTTGAAACATATTTTGCTCTATCACACGCCTGATGGTCCGCCTCATGTTGACTATTTACCCGTCCGCATTACCCAATGGCAACCACAAAGCCGAGTGTATTGAATGAACCACCATCATGGATTCTGCGCCTCCTATTCTTTTCCTCTCTCCCAACTCGGGAAGGGGATCTTAGAGAAGTAAATTTATCACCATGCACACCACCCTGCGCATCCGCCGATTCAACCCAGAACACGATCAACCCTCATCCTACTATCAGGAATACGCCCTGGAGATTGACCCTTCGGACAGTGTGCTGGATGGGCTTATCAAAATCCGCGAAACCGTGGACGATTCTTTGACCCTTCGCTGTTCCTGCCGAGGGGCGATCTGTGGGTCATGCGGCATGCGCATTAATGGGCACGCGGCCCTCGCCTGCAAAACAAAAATGGCATCCATGGCTTCAGAAGGTGAGACGATCCAGGTCGAGCCCATGAACAACATGCCCGTCATCAAAGATCTGGTTACGGACATGGCGCCGTTTTGGAGCAAAATCCGGCAAGTACATCCATGGCTCCAACCGGAAGGACCGCCACCGACTACCGAATACACCGCATCCTCCGAAGCTATGAGCCATTTAAACGGCGTTATGGCCTGTATCATGTGTGGGGTGTGCGTATCGGATTGCACCGTGTTGGAAGTTGATCATCGGTTTGTCGGCCCAGCTGCGTTAGCCAAAGCTTACCGATTTGTCGCCGATCCTCGAGACACAAGCTCCAAAATACGATTGGATACCCTCAATCAGCCTGGAGGGATGTGGGACTGCACCCGATGTATGGAATGTATTCAAGTCTGTCCAAAAAGTGTTGCCCCAATGGATCGCATTATGTCCTTGCGAGCAAAGGGCTTGGCCGCAAAAGTCTCCTCAACCTGTGGTTCACGCCATGCAGAAGTGTTCACCGACATCATCAAACACAAAGGCATCCTTGATGAACCGATGCTTGCGGTTCGAACCTTCGGTCTTAAGAATGTGGGAAGACTCATGGGTATGCTTCCCCTGGTTTGGCAATCGGTGGTGAAAGGCAAAGTTCCCTTGTCTGGTCCGTTACATCGCCCCATTCCAGGCATTCAGCAAATACAACGACTGTATAAAAGGGTGAGGAGTAAACAATGAAATATGCCTTCTTTCCTGGCTGTGTCTCCAAAGGGGCCTGCCCTGAACTCTATCAATCGGTTATGCAGGTCTATCCCAGACTGGGCATCGAGCTGGAAGAAATGACCACAGCCTCCTGCACCGGTGCTGGTGTCCTCCAAGAAAAGGATCAGCGACTGGGAGATGTCCTCAATGCGCGAACCTTCGCACTCGCTGAGCAACAGGGGCTTCCGATTATGACCATTTGCAGTACGTGTCAGGGTGTTATGAGCCAAGCGAATCATCGCCTGACCACCCAGCTAGATTATCTCCAAGAAATTAATGACATCTTGAAACAGGAAGGGCTGGAATACCGAGGGGGCACAACCATTAAACACTTTTTATGGATCTTATTAGAAGACGTGGGAGACGAAGAACTGCGCGAACACATTACCAAACCCTTAGGTGGGATTCGTGCGGCACCCTTCTATGGATGTTACATTCAACGCCCAACGGATGCGTTGGAATTTGACCACTATCCAGATCGTGGAAAATCCCTGGAACGGATCATCGAAATATTAGGGGCAGAGGTCGTTGACTTTCCCGGAAAAACCCGTTGCTGCGGCTTTCCCATTCTGACCATCAATGAGAAAAATTCTCTGAATATGGTCGCCACGCATACCAAAGATGCCAAGTCCCACGGGGCGGACATCATGGTGACCCCTTGCCCGCTTTGTCATCTCAATCTTGATGGTATGCAGACAAAAGCCGCCCATCAAGAAAATACTGTCATCGATCTCCCCATCCTCCACCTTCCCCAACTCCTGGGTCTTGCCATGGGCATGGACCCCAAGGACCTTGGCCTCAAACGAAACATCATTTCCCCAGAATCAGTTTTGGCAAAGATGAGAATATAGGCCTGGTCGTATAATAGAAATGAGTTTTTTGGCTTTCTTCGTTAACAACAAATCACTGCGCTTCCTGGTCCAGACTCAATGCAATAGCATAAATGCCGAATTGAGGCACCCAATGACTATGCTTCTGGTAATCATCTCTCCAATATTGAGGCAATGCCATATGCGTGAGGATATGATTGACATACATATCACGATAGGCTTGATGGCCGGTACTCTGAAAGAGAGTCCACAGACCCCATGCTCGGCTAAAGTTTAACCCCGCT
>JAZFZJ010000115.1:0-5194 GCA_036443915.1 Nitrospirales bacterium | reverse complement strand
AAAAAAGGACGGAAGAAAGGGTATGACCAATGGTATGTAAAAGTCTCCTGCAATGTCCTCTCCGCTCGGACCTACGGACCGTTCCCCAGCAAAGATGAAGCGCTTCATTTTCGGGAAGGCGCGGAATATGAGCTACGAAAACTTTTGGATTTCCAGCTTCGTATCAGGTCTGGCGGATATGGCATAGGCATCCCTCAACGAGAGGATAAGAACTGACATGATAAGCCTTGTCATAACAAGGTCTATCCGCTTCATGGTCTTCTAGAAGCCTGTCTGAGATAAGGGATCGTCACGAGGGAGCAATGGTTTGAGTCAGATTTTTCGATCGTTTGAGGCGAATAGTTGGACTATTTAACGAAAAGGATCGGAAGATCTGGCCAAATCCAGCACACCCGCAGTAGATCATTCTTATCTCGGACAGGCTCCTACCCAGTATTAAATTGACGGCCTGAAAAGACTATGGTTTCTCTCCTCCGTTCCTCTTTTCCTTTATTCACCATTATTGAAGGAATTTCGCATTTTGCAGCCGGCCCCCTGATCGATACTGAGGATTGCCCTTAGGTCTCCCGCACGTTTGGGCAATACGTACCCTAAGCACACGAGCCATGCAACATTGCATAAGAGATAACGCGTAACCGTTTTCGGATTGCCCTCTTTTCGTATCATGCCCCCCAAAAATCATCCAGGGTTTTCTAGCGGACGTACCGTAAAGGCTCGGGATCTGCAATACGTTCAACGCCCGGCCGATGAAGAACTGCTTGAACACTGTCGGAGTGGAAGACCCGCCTATATTCTCCATTCCCCTCAAATGGGCAAATCCAGTCTGATAGCCCGGACCGCTGAACAACTGAAGGCCGAATCTCGCTATGCGATCATCCTCGATCTGAGTCAATTCCCTCTTCCTCCGTGTGAAAAGGAATGGTTTTACAAAATTTTACTCCTCCTGGATGATCAGTTGGACCTGTCCACCGACGCTCCAGTTTGGTGGGATACACACGACTCTATTCCTCCACACGAGCGCCTCACACAATTCATCCACGAAGTCGTCTTGCCTGAGACCACTAATCCCCTGGTGTTCTTCATCGATGAAATAGAGCAGACCTTAACTATTCCCTTTCGTGCTCACCTTTTTGACTGGCTCGCCACTCTTTATGAGTCACGGGCTACCCACCCCCCCTTAAATCGCATCACGTTTGTGGTGTGTGGAGTGGCCACTCCTCTACAATTGATTCCCGATGACAATCCGGGGCTGTTCCAATGGAGTCATCAGGTTGTTCTTTCAGACTTTACGTTGCAGGAAGCCCTTCCCCTATCAGAGGGTCTGAGTCTTCCGGCCGAAACCGCCGTCGAAACCTTCCAATGGGTGTATCGCTGGACACAGGGGCATCCGTATCTCACCCAACTGGTTTGCCAAGTTTTAGAAGAACAACACCGAAGCACCTGGTCTGAACGAGAGATTGATGAATGTATCCGACATTTCTTAGTCAGCCCCCAAGGCCTTCAAGATCGCAATCTCCAGCTCGTCCGAAACACACTAACCACGCTCGGAACCAACAGCGTTTCTCTCTTGAGACCTTTTTTAGACCTCTTGGAAGGACGCCAGGAAACCCTGAAAACCGATACGGCCATTTTTGATCAGCTTCAATTAGCCGGAGTCCTTCGGGAAGATGAAGGAAAGATTGGCCTTGGAAACAAACTGTACCAAGAGCTTTTTACCCCGTCGTGGGTACGACGTCATCTTCCCATCAAGCCTCCTTCGCCGCATCGGGCCTCTCTTATCGCCGCTAGTGCCCTATTATTAGGCTTGGGATTCCTCTTGGGGCTCACCCTAGCACCTCCTGACCAACGTGCCGCCCCAACAGCTGCATCTACTCTCTTATCAGAGAACATGCCGTCATCATCCAAGGATACGGGATTAGTTTCCAAGCAACCAGGACAACTCACTCGGTCCAAGCCAGGACAAGCTGCCCCCCAGGAACGCACACGGGAAAGGAAGTCGTTGCTCACTCAACAACAACCGATTCCCCCAACAGAGGCAAAGCGATTCATGAAAAATCCTGTTCTACTTGAAACGCAATTGGCTTCAGTTCAAGCCGAGTTCGTCCAAACACAGCAATTATTGCAAAACACTGAACACACCGTGCAAGAACAACAGAAACGAGCTCAAACAGAGTTAGCTCAGTTTCAGGAAGACCGATCACAGCTTCAAGATCAAGTAAAAGCTAGCCAGGAAAAGAGTCAAGCCTATCTCAAAAAAATTACTGAATTGGAAGGCATAATCTCCAGGCAAAACACGGCCATTCATGAAGCCATAGCAGACAAAAACCTCCTGGCCGCCCAACTTCAAACCATCAATGAACAAATGAACACGATCGCAACCGACTTGGCTACCACCCAACAAAATTTCGCAAACCAACAAGTGCGCCCTCGTGATATCCATACCTCCTCCTCCGAGAAAACCCGGCGTGGGGAAAACTAACGGACCAAATGGGTTCCTGCCAGAAGGGAATATTGAACAGGCATGTCCTGAGTATAGTCGAATGGTCCCCCAGCGGAGTTCTCGGCCTTTTATCGTGCTCACATACTCTTGTGGACGCTCCGCGCCCTCAACAACGATCGCGCCTTGCTCGGGTGGCGGGATGCAGTAAGTAATACTGCACCCGGATCTGACCAACTCGTCGCAGAAAAGTCCTCCCTACTCCCTCCCCATTACCTTTCAGATTAAGTCCTGACAACCTTGTGAGAGTTTTCGCAGGATAGGTTCAAATCTGTCGCGATTTTTTACGTTATCTGAGTTATTTCCAATCAATGAAATTGCCGGCGTATGTATCTGAATAATTTTTTTGGTCAGGAACGTGAAGCAACTGCCACCAAATTCCACCAAGGGATTGATTCAGCAGTCTTCATCAGCAATTCCCCATATTAAGAATCAATTTGGTGTAATTTTTGCGAATGGTACGGAAAATTCAATCTTCAGTTCACAATCTAAATGGAAGAACGATCATTTCTTCGAGAGGTTTAAAATGCAATGGAAACTCCAAAGACGAAACCTAGGGATTGCCCTGGCCTTACTTATTCTCCTCGTTTCTTCTCCCTGGCCGGTCGCTCACGCGGCCAGCATTTTTATCAATGAAATTCATTATGACAATTCAGGCGCGGATACAGGCGAAGCCATAGAAATCGCTGGTTCTGCCGGGACGAATTTAAGTGGATGGTCCATCGTACTCTACAACGGGAATGGCGGTGGTATCTATAACACGATAAATTTATCGGGAATAATTCCTGATCAACAAAATGGATTTGGAACCCACGCCTTTTTTGAGACTGGCATTCAGAATGGCTCCCCTGACGGACTCGCTCTTGTGGATACAATGAGCAATGTTGTGCAATTCCTGAGTTATGAGGGCTCGTTTACCGCACTCGGTGGCCCAGCCAATGGCTTAACTAGCACGGATATTGGGGTATCCGAATCTTCTTCCACTCCCCTCGGATATTCACTTCAACTCAGTGGGACAGGAAGTATCTCCAGCGAGTTCAGTTGGGTGGCAGCTCGAGCTAGTACATTTGGTAGTATCAACACAGGACAAGTCATTCCAGCAAGTACGCCACAACCCATGCCAGAACCGTCCACAATTTTATTGCTGGGATCCGGAGTTGCAGGGCTCAGTTTCTGGCGTCGGATGAAAGGCCGGAAACTCATCTGTTCCTAAATGGGAATGTGTCAGATCTCTGTATGGTCTTCCGAGTATGTTGAATGATCCAACAGACCCAGTGTGAAAGAACCGCCTATCCTCATGATGGGGGGTTCTTTCATGGGTCGCACTCTTTTCGTTTCCGTAGATTATCATCTCCCAAATATCTTCTACTCATATTTTCATCCATTTCTGTAATATCTGAGAGGCGAACCGACCAGGGAATCAGCTCTCAAAACTATTGCCAACACTAATAAACCCTCTGGCTTTCCTAGCAAGGTGTTCTTTCAAATCCCTCAATAGCTAAAACCAAGAAATGTTTTTTCCCATCTTGGTGATCCTTATTTACTTGATTGTTTTGGATAGGCCTTTAGCCATTTCTGGAACCATGCCCACCCCAAAAGCCACAGTGCAACAGGTATCCCAACCCATTGCAGTTCGCTGAGCAGCACACCCAATCCCCATGCCGAGAAAAATTGCGTCACGCCAATTGGGGATACGGTAAGAGGCCTCCAGGAAAAGAAATACCGGGTGGAATCGAATGGGGCAAAAAAGGCAATGCCTAAGCCTCCATTCGTCATCGCATCCAACAGCCCATGAGAGAGGGTGACCAGAAAAAAATAGAGTACCAAAAAGCGATAAGAGCCGCTTCTCCAGGAGAGAGTCGGGACCGCCATCTTAGGCATCACCAATCCAACCAAAAGGGCAAACGAAATCGAATGCGTGATGCCACGATGGCCCAATACGTGCTCATACGGGATGCCGACAATGAAACCAATTATGTCCACATCCGGTAAGAAACAACACCCCAGCGTCAAGGTCCATAAGCGCCATGAAGGAATCGGCGGCATCATGGTTTTTCCAAGCGCATAGGCAACTGCTGCATGTCCAAAAGCTGAGGCCACGTTTGCTTCCCAAGTTTACGTTTCTGACTTCTTCCTCATGTTTTTCAAATTTTTACCATAGTGTTTTAACTACCAAATAGATCTTTACCCTCACCCCACCCTTCGTTCCTCTTCGGAGCGAAGCCCTGGAAGGAAGAGGGAGTTCTGAATTTATTAGTTTAAAGTTAAAATTCTGTAGTGAGATATTTCTGGACTTCATGTCCTCGAGATTGCTATCACCATACGCCAGGTGACAGACCGGGCACGCTTCCGATGGTTTTGAAATATCCCCGATGACCACATTGTCACGCCACACCTACCAGAGCTCTCAAGTCGTATTACATTCCCACTCCAATGGGTTCCCGATCCGCTTCTGGGCGTTCCTTCTCCTGTTTAGCATCGTTCTGACATCCCTGACTGGATGCTCCCCCATGGCAATGGATCAGGATCATCCGCCTGGTCAAACACCTAAAAGTTTTTCAACCAGGGTGGAGGCAACCCCAAGGGAATTTGAACGATTTTCGCAATATCTCACCATGCGGGATGGGGTCAAGATTGCCGTAGATATTTATCTGCCAGAATCCCACTCGCTTGGGGAAACATTCCCAACCATATTAC
>JAZFZJ010000114.1:0-7421 GCA_036443915.1 Nitrospirales bacterium | reverse complement strand
TTTTGAGTGTATGGATGATGATTTCCGGTTGGCAGAACAACCGAATGGGAAAGAGGGAGGTCCCGACTCCTCGAGAAGTGTAGCCTCGCATTGTCTGATATTGCCATGGCCCGGCTTTGTAGGAACGGGGACATCGGCAATGGGTAAGGATAGGGTGCCCGCCAGGAAGACAAATTTGACCTCCGTGAGAATGACCGCAAAGGTAGAGGTCCATGCCGGCTTTCGACGCCTCTGGGATAATTTCTGGGGAATGGACCAAAAGGATTCGTACGTTCTCCTTAGGCGCGAGGCCAACAGTCTTCTTGAGATCACCGGTTTCATAATAATGGATATCATCCAATCCTAGCAGCCAAATGGCATCTGAGCCCTTTTCCAGAGCCTGTGTTTCATTGATTAACATGCGCATCCCACCACGTTCTAGCCCCGGCACCATTTCCAGCCAATCGTGATTCCCCAAAATGCCTGTGACGCCGAACGGGGCCTGGATTTCTTTTACGAGAGATTCCATAAGCGTCAGGGTCTTGTCATAGTGCCCATAGGTCAAGAATCGGAAGTCGCCAGTCATGACACAGAGGTCATATTGGAGGCCAGACAGGGCCGCTTTCAAAGCACACCCTTTATTAATCATCCCTTCGATGTGAAGGTCTGAAAGATGCAAGATGCGAAATCCATCAAAGGCGGGTGGTAAATGGGGAAGGGGGACAGAGTGTTCAATAATTCGATACCGTGTAGAATTGTTGACAGCGATAGGCCATAGTCCTGTGGTTTTTAAAACGGTTTTAAGGAGCCACGCGACCGTGGGAAATTCCTCCATGTGGACATGGATGTGTTGGCCACTTAACAGGAGAGCCGAATAATGAGCCTGCATTTCCAATCGCTTTCCCGCATGGGCAGACCCAATTCGGTCGACTAATTTGCTGAAAGCTTCTTGATCGTCTTGCTGACTCATGGTCTTGTCAGATTCCTATAGGTGAGGGTATCATTTTCTTATGCAACGATTAGACGTTTGTCATCCTGACATGCCCGATCTTCAGTTCGTTCTCTTGGTCACTGCGTTGTGTACCTCTGACTTGGAGTCACTAAATGCCCCACCATCCGTGAGAGAGATGGTGTTTAATCGGTGCTGGGCGCTGTTGCATGAAACTGCCCCTCCTGCGGATAAGGAAGATCGGGTGTTGGACCTCAGATTAGGAGATGGCGTTACCTTAGAAGCGTTAGTCAATGTAATCCAACAAACCTTTGAAGAACATGGGTACTCTGAACTCACCTGGGATCATCTGCCAAGTGAACCGACACAAAAATCGACTCCGGAAGCGGCCCCATTACTCGAACGCCTCCACAAGTTATATCCGCCGCCTGATGAGGTTGAACCCCCATCATCCTCCCAGTAAACCAATCCTTCTGACCCCATTCCTTTTGTTAGATAGGTGAGCTCATTCCATGCCATGGGACTTAGTCGGCCAGTCTCAATGAATGGTTCGGTTGTTTTGGACAAAAAATAAAGATGGTTCAGTCGGGGGATACTCGTACTTGCTTGCTTGGGGGCTTTTGGTAAGGAGTAAAGCTGGGGGGGATCCAGAACGTTCACAGTCCTGATTTTATGGCATTTCTAAGACCCGAAACACGGTATGTGGCTTAGGAATTGACCGTTTTGGCCGGTTTGGTGACGGCTCTGGAAGAGCCAAATGTACCAAGATTTCGGAATTTTGGCTCTGGAAGAGCCAAATGTACCAAGATTTCGGAATTTTGCCTCCCGTTGTTTCAGAAGCGTGGGAATGGAGATATTTTGGAGTTGCAGAAAATGAGTATCGAGTGTGTCTGATACGCGCTTAGCCGTTGTTGGAATATCCCGATGGGCACCTCCAAACGGTTCTGGTATCACGTCGTCAATTATCTTAAGCTTGAGTAACTCTGGAGCCGTCATTCCTAAGGCCGTGGCCGCCTCAGCGGATTTTGCGGCATCTCCCCATAAAATGGCCGCGCAACCCTCAGGCGAAATCACCGAATACATCGCATGTTCTAGCATTAAGACCCGATCCGCCACTCCTAAGGCCAACGCTCCGCCGCTCCCACCTTCTCCCGTTACGACGGCAATAATGGGGACGGTCAGTCTCGCCATTTCCAGTAAATTTCTGGCAATGGCTTGGGCCTGTCCTCGCTGTTCCGCATCTACGCCAGGATACGCCCCGGGCGTATCAATAAAGGTCACAATCGGTCGTTTAAATTTTTCTGCGAATTTCATGAGGCGCAAGGCTTTTCGGTACCCTTCCGGTTTGGCCATGCCAAAGTTGCGACGCATGCGTTCCTTTAAGGACTTCCCTTTTTCATGGCCGATGACCATGACCGAACGTCCCTTCCATGTGGCCAATCCCCCGATAATGGCCCGGTCTTCCCCAAAGAGGCGATCGCCGTGAAGTTCGACAAAGTTTTCGGTTACCTCCTCCAAATAATTGGTTATCGACGGGCGTTGGGGATGCCGAGCAATCTGGCTGCGTTGCCAGGGAGACAGGTTCGCAAACAGTTCCTGTTCCATTTCCGCCAATTGTTTGGAATATTTGATGATGGTCTCTTGGACTGAAACCTTTTTGGATTTTGACTTGACCAACCTGGAAATGCGTCCTTCAAGTTCCTTGAGTGGTTTTTCAAAATCCATATATTCACGCACGGGCAGGCTCCTTTGTGGGAGAAGTTATTGGAAGGTGACGGTGGATGATCCCAGGAGATGTTCCACTTCTTCTAAAAATTCTGGTGTGGGGGCGATCCCGACATTGGGCAACTCCCGGAGATTGGCAGTAAGATTGGATTGAAGGTGAAGTACTAACGAAATAGGAGTTGGGCCAGGATGTCGTTGAAATATCTGCTGTAAGTCTACCAGATTGTGAGGGAGCACGTCATGTTCGTAAACTTGGAGTGTGACATGCTTCACCGTTTCACTCTCTAATTGAGGGACCAATTCTACTCGCGTGGCTTTTATTCTAGCACCCTTATCCATGAGATCAACTGTCCCAGTGATGCGAACCACCGATTCTGGGCCTAATATCTCTTCATGGTTTTTGAACGTTTCTGGAAAAAGAATGACTTCGATGGTGCCATGCAAGTCTTCCAATTGGGCATAGGCCATTCGGTTCCCTTTTTTGGTGGTCATGATTTTGAGACCTGATATCACTCCACAGAGTTTCACTTCTCGTCCCTCACCCATGTCTGGGAGTGATTGGGTGGAGCATGTGGAGAAATGTGTGATGGCCTTACTATGTCGATTGAGGGGATGGGCTGTGATATAAAAACCGGTGAGTTCCCGCTCATATTTCAATAATTCGTTTTGAGACCATTCTGGTGTGGACGGAATGGTGAAACCGAATCCCTCAGGAGCCTCAGCGGTGGGGTTGGGTGCGAAAACCTCGAACAGACTTGTTTGGCCTTGCCGTTTATTGCGTTGAATGGTCGAAGCATGATCCAGCACTTCATCTAAGACGTGAAATAAACTGGATCGAGAGTGGCCCATGGAATCAAACGCTCCGACTTTGATTAATCCTTCCAAAACCCGTTTGTTGACTTTGTGACTGTCAATTCGACAACAAAAGTCCACAAAAGACAAAAATGGCCCATCCTGATCTTTGCAGTCTAAAATGACATCAACGGCGCTTTCCCCCACGTTTTTGATCGCGGCCATTCCAAAACGAATCCCATCCGGGAGCACACTGAAATTCTTTAAACTCTGATTGGCATCCGGAGGTAAAATTTTTATTCCCCATTCCCGGCATTCCGTAAAATAGCCGACCATTTTATCCGTATTCCCCATTTCCGAGGTCAACAAGGCCGCCATGAATTCTGTGGGATGATGGGCCTTGAGATAAGCGGTTTGGTACGTCACTAACGCGTAGGCAGCGGAATGAGATTTATTGAAGCCATATCCGGCAAAGAAGGCCATTTGGTCAAATAACTTTTCCGCAAGTTTTTCAGCGATTCCGTTTTCTTGACAGCCTGCTATGAACAAGGACTTTTGTTTGACCATTTCCTCATGCTTTTTTTTGCCCATCGCACGGCGGAGCAAATCGGCTTGTCCCAATGAAAATCCGGCCAATTGGTTGGTGATGGCCATCACTTGTTCTTGATACACGATGACCCCATAGGTCTCTTTAAGGATGGGTTCCAATTGGGGGGGGTCATAGATAATTTTGGATGCGTCTCGTTTCCGTTTGATGAAGTCGTCGACCATGCCGCTTTCTAATGGGCCAGGTCGATAGAGGGCCAAAATGGCAATAAGCTCTTCAAAGGTTTCGGGTGTGATTTTGACCAATAAATTACGCATACCCGAACTTTCCAGTTGGAAAATACCGCTGGTTTTTCCCGAACTGAGCAGCGAAAATGTTTTTGTGTCCTTCAAAGAAAGGTTATTGATGTCTAACTGGGCTTCCTGAGGTTGTTTGGCATGAACCAGATTGACAGCGTGTTGAATCATGGTAAGGGTTTTCAGACCGAGGAAGTCGAATTTGACCAAGCCGACTTTTTCCAAATCAGTCATGGTATATTGCGTCACGATTTCGTCGTTGCTGGTTTTGTACAAAGGAACATGGTCCAATAGGGGTTTTTGAGAAATGACCACTCCAGCTGCGTGAGTCGAAGCATGGCGGGCTAATCCCTCCAACGACATGGCCGTGTCGATGAGGTCCTTCATCCTGACATCTTGATCTACCAATTCCTGAAGCCGGGGTTCTTGAATGAGGGCATCTTGAAGGGTAATGTTTAATTGGGTAGGAACCAGCTTCGCGACTTTGTCGACTTCAGCATAGGGGAAGTCCATGACGCGGCCCACATCACGGATAGCCGCTTTGGCTCCAAGGGTACCAAAGGTAATGATTTGGCAGACGTGCTCCTCTCCATATTTCTCAATCACATAATTGATGACTTCGGCGCGACGATCCATGCAAAAGTCCATATCAATATCTGGCATGGTCACGCGTTCAGGATTCAGAAAGCGTTCAAAAAGCAGATTGTATGACAACGGGTCCAAATCAGTGATGCGCAAGGCATAGGCGACTAAGCTTCCGGCTGCTGATCCTCGTCCAGGGCCAACCGGAATGTTTCGGGATCGGGCAAAGTTAATGATGTCCCAGACGACGAGGAAATAACCGGCATATCCCATGGTATTTAAGACAGCCAATTCCGTGTTCAAACGATGTTGGTACGTTTCGAAAGGTATGGCTGTTGGTCGTTCCCGCAAGCGGACACGAAGCCCTTCTTCGGAAAGATGTGTTAAGTACGAGTCGTGCGTTTGACCCTCAGGGACGTGATAATCCGGCAGGTAGGAAGTACCGAATTCCAAATGAAGGTTGCATTGTTCGGCAATCTGCGTCGTATGCAAGACCGCACGAGGAAATTCTGCAAAATCCGTCACCATTTCTTCGGTAGATTTGACATACAATTGGTCTGTATCGAACTTCATGCGGTTTGGATCTTTGAGTGTCTTTCCTGTTTGCAGACACAGCATGATCTCGTGGGGGCGGGCATCCCGTTTATTGAGATAGTGGCAATCATTGGTGCCCACCAAGGGAATGCCTAGTTTTTGGTGCAGATCCATCAATCCCCGGTTGGCTATCAGTTGATGATCGAGCCCATTAGCTTGGACTTCAAGATAGTAATGATCTTTCCCAAAAATGGATCGGTATTCGTCTGCGACTCGAAGCGCCCCTTCTATATCTTGCTGGCGAATCAATTGTGGGACCTCACCACTGAGACAGCCAGAAAGGGCAATCAACCCCTCATGGTGTTCCTGTAATAACTCTTTGTCCATACGAGGTTTGTAGTAAAACCCTTCAAGATACGCCTTACTTGAGAGTTTGATCAGGTTATGATACCCAACCCGATTCGTGGCAAGCAGAATAAGATGATAGTACTCATGATGGGCCAGGTGTCCGGCTCGCTGGCTTCGGCTGCCAGGTGCCATATAGGCCTCACAGCCAATGATGGGCTTGATATCATGGGCTTTGGCTTTTTGATAAAAATCGATGGCGCCAAAGAGATTGCCATGGTCGGTCATCGCGACAGCGGGCATCCCGAAATTTTTGATTTGTTGAAAGAGGGGTGTGAGTTGGTTGGCCCCATCCAGGAGGCTATACTGAGTGTGCAAGTGAAGGTGAACAAATTGTGAGGTCACGAACGAAGTCCTTCTGCAAAAAATTCTAGTGAGCGACTGTAGTGAAGTCAAATGTTTAGTGAGGTGAGAGAAAAAAACATTCCTTCATGAAATTGGGCAAAATGTTGCGAGAAGAATCGAGAGGATGATTCATAACGGAAACACTCAATCCAGAAAAAATGGGCATAAGTTTGTGGATAAATATGAGAATGCCTTCTGGTCTGTAAGGTAGAAGGGGTGTTTAGCTGTTTGCCCATCTCGTGGGCATTGTATGGGGTGATTGAGTACCTACTAGGTATAGAGGCGAAGGGATGTTCAAGGAAAATTACCCATGAGAACGTTGAAAATAGCCGCCAGCGGCGTTCTCCACGCTTTGCCGTCCTCACGTGATCGATATTGCGAAAATTTTTAATTATTCAATGGTCCCCTATAGACCAAAAATGTTGAATATTTCTTTTTCCAAGAGAAATAATTCTAGGGGAGCCATTTCGTTCGTTGAGGAATTGATGAAAGGAGAGGCCTACCATGATTCTCACCACAACACCGAACATTGAAGGACATCGGATCACTGAGTATTTGGCCGTCGTGACAGGAGAAGCTATTCTAGGGGCCAATTTCCTTCGTGATTTTTTTGCAAGAATTCGTGATGTGGTTGGTGGGCGGTCTGGTGCCTATGAAAAAGAATTGCGACGGGCCAGAGAAACAGCATTTCAAGAAATTCAGGAAGAAGCCTTGGAGGTGGGGGCTAATGCCATTGTCGGGATCGATTTGAATTATGAGGTCATGGGGGAAACCGGCAGTATGTTGATGGTGAGTATCAGTGGGACGGCTGTGACCATTGAATGAACTCCTCAACATGATTGATGCCAAATGGAGAAAAGGATAAAGTGCGCTAGAATTTGAATGATATTGAATATTCTCATCAGTGAATTTGAGAAGGAAAACCAGAATTAATAATTTTCACCTAAATACAATCATTGACTTCATCAGAAAATGCCCGATAAAATATTTAATGTGGAAGATGTAAAATTAAAGAACTATTCCCTCATTGGGGTAATCAACAGCCAATAAGTCACAGATCGAAGATTTAGCCGCAACATATTGAACAAGGAGGGTCCCATGAAAGCCAAAAAAGGCGTGGTTGATTTTTTGAATAAGGTATTGACAAATGAACTCACGGCGATTAATCAATATTTTCTGCATGGAGAAATGTGTGGAAATTGGGGGTACGACCAGTTACATAATGAAATTAAAAAACATGCTATCGATGAAATGAAGCATGCGGAAG
>JAZFZJ010000113.1:0-2616 GCA_036443915.1 Nitrospirales bacterium | reverse complement strand
GCCAATAAGTCCAAGGGTGATGACGGGTTCCAAAATGGCAAAGATCTTTTTGACCCGGCGGGGAATTTCTCGATTGTAAAAAGTGGCCACATTCATCAAGGTCTTGGGCAATGATCCTGTAGCCTCGCCGACCGAAATCATTTGGATCAACATAGGGGGAAAAACGGGATGATGACTTAAGGCTTCATGGATGGCTGAACCTTCGGCAACCGCCCGTTGCGTGTCATGAAGGGCCTCCGAGACGATCTGATTTTCGACTAAACTGCGACACAATTGAAGACATTGCAAAACAGGAATGCCGGCCCGGTATAACACGGCAAAATTCCGAACAAATTTTGATAGGGTCAGCATGTGAAACAACTCACCGAGAACTGGTAACTCAAAGAGGGTTCGATCCCGCCAACTGGTAAATCCAGTAATATATTTTTGCCCCAACCACCAGGCCAGAGGGACGCATAGAAGTCCGGAGCCCCATACCCACCAAGAATGGACCATGAATTCACTTATGCCAATAACAGCGAGGGTAATAAAGGGAAGAGGAACGTTGAGATCTATTAAGACAGGAATGAATTGTGGAATGACGAACGTAAAAAGCAACACGAGGAGTCCGGTGACCGCCACAAGCACAATACTCGGATAAATAGTGGCTTGCCGGATATCTCCACGAATTTGGTCGATCCAGTCCAGATAATGTTCGAGTTCTTTGAACGTCTCGGTTAGGGTGTCACTTTCTTCCCCGGCTTGAACAAGGTTGGTGATTTGTGGGGGAAAGATTTTGGGGTGCTGACTCATGGCCGCATGGAAGGGACTTCCCGCTTCAATTTGGTGGAAAATCGTCTGTAAGACCGTTCGGAGCTGGAGGTTTGGCGATTCCTGTGACAAGCTTTGCACCGCCTGGGCGAGAGGGATCCCCGCATCTAACAAGGTAAACATGTGGGTGGAAAATTCCAAAAGATCACGGGATTTAACTTTCCCCTGTTTGGCCGATTGGGTTTTAGGTGTGGCCTTCGTTTCTAAGGCCCGGACAAGACATAGGCCCATGTTCTGCAGGCGGGTTTCGAGTTGGGATAGTTCAGAGGCACTCATCTGTCCCTCAGCGGGATTCCCATGGGCATCGATGGCACGGTATTGGTAATTAGCCACCGGTCACCCTCAATACTTCTTCCAAGGTCGTGAGTCCCTGCAGGGCTTTGATGAGGCCATCATCGAACATGGTGGGCATGCCTTGTCGTTGAATGATGGCATGAATGCCCGCGATGTCCGGGCCATGAACGATAGGGGCGTGGAGTTCATCACTCACTTGAATAATTTCGTAAATTCCCACGCGGCCTTTATAGCCAGTTTGTCCACACGCTGGGCAGCCCGCTCCGGCCCAAAGCTGAGGGGACATGCCTTCTGGTAATTCCACTTTTAATTCTGAAAGGACTTTCAAGGAATCCTCTCGTTCGACCTTGCATCCAGGGCAAATACACCGAACGAGGCGCTGTCCAATCATGGCGGTCAAGGCCGAAGCCAGCAGGAAAGGCTCCACCCCCATGTCAATGAGCCGAGGGATGGCTCCAAGGGCATTATTGGTATGGAGCGTGGAAAAGACTAAATGGCCAGTCAAGGCCGCACGCATGGCCAAATCGGCGGTCTCTTGGTCTCGGATTTCACCGACCAAAATGACATCAGGATCTTGACGGAGAAGGGCGCGCAGTCCCGCCGCAAACGTCATCCCAATGTCCGGATTGACCTGTGTTTGGCGAATCATCGGCATTTGGTATTCGATGGGATCTTCCAATGTGAAGACACTTTGTTCTTTCGCATTGACATGGCGAAGGGCGGTGTACAACGTCGTGGTCTTTCCGCTCCCGGTCGGACCAGTCACCAGAATGATCCCATGAGGGCGTTTGATAATCGATTGGATGCGCGATTGGTCGTAGGTGGTAAATCCCAATGCCGGGAATTCTAATTTCACGGCGCCTTTATCCAAGATTCTGAGCACAAGGCTTTCCCCAAAGTTGGTGGGAAGGGTCGAGACGCGAAGATCAATTTGGCGATTGCCCAATTTAAATGGGATGCGACCATCTTGTGGCGTGCGCTTTTCTGTCAGGTTAAGGTTGGCCATGAGTTTCAATCGAGCCGTAATCGGAGCCTGGATGGGTTTGGGAATGAGAATTTCCTGAGCCAGAATCCCATCGACTCGCATCCGCACGCGCAGGTAGTGCTCATCCGGTTCGACATGAATATCGGTGACCCGCGATTGAATGGCTGCAGTAATCAGTTGATTACTGAGGCGAATCATGGGTGCCTCACCACTACCTTCTTCACCAAGGTCTGAAAATCCTTGTGCCGTGATTTCATCCAACAATTGTTTGATAGATTCACTGTGTGCGTAATGACGGGCGATGGCTTCGGAGAGTTCCTGAGTAGGAGCGGTGTGGGTGTCGACATTCAACCCCGTGAGACCTTCAATAGTATCCACGGCCATAATATCCAGAGGGTCGGCCATGGCGAGTTTTAACACATTCCCTCGTTTTTCAATCGGGAGGACCTGGAGTTGAGCCGCGATGTCGTAGGGGACGAGGTCTAAAATTTCTGGTGCGATAAAGGTGGTTGAAAGGTCAACTAAGT
>JAZFZJ010000112.1:0-10623 GCA_036443915.1 Nitrospirales bacterium | reverse complement strand
GGGACGATAGTGGCTTTGGGTAGCATGTTGTATTGTCGACAAAAAGCCTATGATGTTGGTGCTTTCTTTGCTTCCTGCCTGTTCATTCTGGGTGCCCTTGGTACGGTAGCCTGGGGCTACTATCCCAATTTACTTATTGCTACGACAGACCCCAACTTTAATCTCACCATTTATAATTCCGCCACCTCAGCATATGGGCTACAGGTGGGCTTGGGCTGGTTTAGCCTCGGCTTTACGCTCATCTTGGCCTATACCATTTACGTGTACCGAGCATTCTGGGGGAAAGTTACTCTCAACTCCTTAGAAAACGGACATTAATCTTCCGAATTCAGGAGGACCTCTTCTTTTTCATTCCCCTTCGCTCTTCCTTAATTTTTCTTGTTGGGTTTGTCGGTCAAATCGGACTGAAGACGGATCCATCTGTTTTCCGGTGCCAACGACGAATTTTAAAGATGTGTTGCCAGTTTTGGTGTATTGAAGGTGCCTTGTCTTCTATTCTGGGGTCCAAATGAACGTTGGTATCGATGATAGTATTTTGGGTCATAATGCTGAAGAGTTGGTATGGCAACATCCCTGGTTTGAAATTGGATTCGCTCACTTCCCACTAGCCATGAGTACCAAAAGGAGTAAAATATAGGGAAGGAAAGCCACTCTTGAGAAAGGTTTGTTATGCGAAACGTGTGTGTATTAGGCGGGGGGAAAATTGGGTCGTTGATTGCCACGTTGCTCGTGGAATGCGGGGACTATGTGGTGACCCTAGGAGATGTGGATCAAGACGTCGTCACTCGGTTGAAAAACGATATTGTTCATGACCAACTCCATGTTGGGATTGTTGATGTCCAGAATCGCCTAGCCCTTCGCCAATTTCTTGAGGCTGCCAAGCCCGAGGGGATTATTTCGAGCCTTCCCTACTATTGCAATCCTTTAGTTGGAGAGCTGGCTCGTTCTTGTGGCGCCCATTATTTTGACTTGACGGAAGATGTAGAGGTGACCAGGAAGATTCGAGACCTGAGTCAGGGTGGGGGAGGGGCGTTTGTGCCGCAATGTGGTTTGGCACCAGGGTTTATCAGTATTGTGGCTCATGATTTGATGACGCATTTTGATACCGTGGAGATCGTTAAGATGCGGGTAGGAGCGCTGCCCCTGAATCCCAGCAATGTGTTGAAATATTCGCTGACCTGGTCGACGGATGGGTTGATCAATGAGTATGGGAATACCTGTTACGGAATTGAGAATGGAGAAGAAGTGCCCTTGCAGCCGTTAGAAGGGTATGAAACTATTGAGGTCGATGGGTTGTTATACGAAGCGTTTAATACCTCTGGTGGATTGGGGACATTGGCGGATACGTATGCCGGAAGGGTACGGACGATGAATTATAAAACGCTTCGCTATCCCGGCCATTGTGAAAAAATACATCTTTTGATGAGTGATCTTAAATTGAATGATGATCGTAAAACGCTGAAGTGCATTTTGGAAAAGGCCGTGCCGAAGACTTTGCAGGATGTCGTCATTATTTATACTTCGGTGACCGGTCTACGGAAGGGTGAATTGTTTGAAGAGAATTATGTGCAGAAAATTTACCCCCGCACCATTGCCGGGAGGTTATGGTCGGCCATACTAGTGACCACTGCGGGGGGAGTGTGTAGTGTGGTGGATCTGGTGTTTGAGCGTCCTGAGACCTATCGCGGGTTTGTCACACAAGAGACGTTTGATTTGCCATCGATTTTAGTTAACCGGTTTGGCCAATTTTTTGACCCGTCAAATTCGTGTTCTTCATGATTTCTTGAAGATTCAACTGGAGTGAGTTATGGCTGTTTTAGATGAACTCGGTTTAACGATGGTGAATTCAGGTGGTTGTTCTGGGCCTGGGCGGTGGGTGTCGACAACGACTGAAGGTGTTCTCGAATCCGTGAATCCTGCAACAGGGCAAGTTCTGGCTCAGGTAAATCTGTGTTCAGCGGACGATTACGACACGCTTATTGCCGAATCCCACCAAGCTTTCCAGGTGTGGCGGAACGTGCCCGCTCCGAAGCGCGGGGAGGTGGTTCGCTTGATTGGAGAGGCCCTTCGTGTCAAGAAGGATGCACTTGGCTCTTTAGTATCTCTGGAAGTTGGAAAGATTAAGGCGGAGGGCGATGGTGAGGTACAAGAGATGATTGATATGGCTGACTTTGCGGTTGGTCAGTCCCGTATGTTGTATGGATTAACCATGCAGTCTGAAAGGGTCCAACATCGGATGTATGAGCAATGGCATCCGCTCGGAGTCGTTGGGGTGATTTCGGCCTTTAATTTTCCGGTGGCGGTTTGGGCGTGGAATGCGTTTCTCGCGGCGATTGCGGGCGATACGATCGTATGGAAACCTTCTCCCAATGCGGCCTTGTGTGCCCTGGCCGTGCAGCATATTTGTAATCACGTGATGGAACAAGAGGGGGTGCCGGGAATTTTTTCGGTGTTCGTGACTGATAACGTTGATTTGGCCAAGACCATGGTGAATGATGCTCGATTGCCGCTAATTTCATTTACGGGATCAGTGCCGGTGGGTCGTCAGGTGGCACAGGTGGTGGCGCAGCGATTGAGCCGAACGATCTTAGAATTGAGTGGCAACAACGCGATGATCGTTGATGAAACGGCCGATTTGGCCTTGGCTATTCCGGCTATTGTTTTTGGAGCGGTGGGAACCGCGGGTCAGCGCTGTACGACCACCCGCCGTTTATTTGTCCATGAGTCTCGTTATGATGAAGTGGTGAAAGGACTGCTTGATGCTTATCAGCAAGTTCGGGTAGGGAATCCTTTGGAAGATGGGGTGTTAATGGGGCCCTTGATTGATGAGCGGGCCTTACAAGAATTTCGTATTTCCCTGGAAGAAGTGGTTCAGGATGGAGGGGAAATTCTTTTTGGGGGAAGGGTGTTGGATGGGCCAGGGTTTTTTGTTGAACCAACTCTGGTGCGTGCGGAGAATCATTGGAAGGTGGTCCAGCGAGAAACCTTTGCGCCTATTCTCTATGTTATGACCTATCGTACATTGGATGAGGCTATTGAGCTTCAGAATAACGTACCGCAAGGCTTGTCTTCTTCTTTGTTCACCTTAAATCTTCGGCATGCCGAACGCTTTCTATCTCTGCAGGGAAGCGACTGTGGCATTGCCAATGTGAATATTGGAACCTCTGGGGCGGAGATTGGTGGGGCATTTGGTGGGGAAAAGGAAACAGGCGGCGGGCGGGAGGCCGGTTCTGATGCCTGGAAAGCCTATATGCGGCGACAGACGAATACGATCAATTGGGGAACGGATTTGCCGCTGGCGCAGGGGATCACTTTTGCTGTGGAGTCAGAAGGGAGGCAGCATCATGAAAAAGGCTGAGGATCTGGAACAAGTTGTGAACCAATATATCGAGGAGTATGTATCAAGAAACCAGGCGGCCTCCATTGTTCGGAATGCTTTAGAGGATATTGGCATTGGGCTCTTTCCTGTGGTGGATCATATTACGGTTCGGACCTTGTCCATCGATCGACGGGCAGAAGAATTTCTTGAACAAGGTTATCGATATGCCGAAACGTTAGAATATGAGGACTGGTGGGCTAAGGTCTATCGAGCGCCAGGGTGTCCGGCCTTATTCATTGATCAAGCCTATGAGGGTGAACGTGGAAGGACAAGTATTATTCCTTCCTGGGTCAATCGATTTGATGATCAGACCCTACATCATATTGCTGTGCAGGTGGCAGATATTGAAACCAGCATCCAGCGGTTAACCGCAAAAGGGGTTGAATTTGCGGGGCAGATTGTGGGAGCGCGCGGCGGAGATTTACGTCAAATTTTTTCGGTACCAGAAAAGGTCGCGGGTCAGGCGTTTTCAGTGTTGGAGTTAGCCGAACGGCATCGAGGGTTTCAGGGGTTTTCCCCTCCACAGGCCAACAGCCTCATGCAATCAACCGTGGTTCCCTGAGAGGGCCTGTTGAAAAAGCATGCCCTCGCGAAGGCGCAGGGTCCGCCAGCTGCGTTCTCGGGTCTTTGTCGTCCTTACGTACTTCGTGTACGCTCCGGGCGCCAAAGTCCCTGCGGCCTTGCTGAACGGGCTTTTTTGAACAGGCCACTTGCATGTAATGATTCACCCAACTGGCAAGATGGGTTTGGGACTCAAATGTTTACGAATACGCTAGGAGCATGCCTTTGACGGAATCTTTCCGCATTCCTTGTAGGAAAGCGGTTGGATGACCTCATGGACTGACTACGGGGTAAGGATTGGTGGTTAACCCGGGGAGGAGGAGAGATTATTTTTTTCGCGAATAGCATCTGCACGTGCTTCAAGTGTGGTGGCTTCATCCGTACGTCCCGTTTTTCGTAATAGGGTAGCGTAGTTTCTGAGCACGCGCTCTACCTGGAAATGGTCATTCCCCATGGATTGTTCTGTGAGGGTGATGGTACGTTGGAATAAGGGTTCGGCTTCCTCATATTGCCCGGTGTTGAGATGGAGGATTGCCAAATTATTTAGTGGACCGGACAGTCCTGCATGTTCAGGCCCTTCGGCTTTTTCAATGATGGTAATGGCCCGTTGAATCATAGGAATGGCCGTTTGCGGTTGGCCCTGCAGCCTGTGTATTTCTGCCAATTGATTAAGGATAATGGCCACTCGTGGGTGATCTTGACCATACCCTTCTTCAGAAATGGTCAACATACGTTCGAAGAGGGGAGTGGCTTTGGAAAATTGTTTGGAGGAACTGTAGACAAGCGCCAAGTTATTCAGACTGCCAAGGAGATGAGGATTGGTGGGGCCAAGTTGTTTTTCTTTGATAGTAAGGGACCGCAACAACAATTCTTCAGCCTGATCATACTGTTCTTGGGCTCGATAGAGTAGAGCTACATTGTTGAGCGGTTCCACGAGCTCGGGGGCATCTAACCCGTGGATTTTTTCGGTGCGGGTGAGCACGCGCTGCAGGTAAGGCAAAGCCTGGGCGTATTTAGATTGTCGGACGAACAATCCTGCGAGATTTTCTAACTCATGAAAGACTTCTGAATCATCTGGATCTTGTATCTGTTCCCGCATGGCTAAGGCCCGTTCAAAATACTGTTGGGCTTTTTCGAATTTTTTTTGCGTGACATACAGGGCCCCTAAATTGCTGAGGCTAGCAGCTAATGCGGTGGTCTGGGTATTGGGCCCTTGTTCATGTATGGCCAGGACCTGGTGGAGCAGGGCTTCAGCTTGTTCGGGCTCTCCCTTGGCATTGTGTAGAATGGCCAAGTTGGTGAGTGATTGTCGGTATCGCGGGTCTTGGTCTCCGAATTGTTCCGCAAGGGAGAGGGCGGTACGGAATTCCTGCTCGGCTTCAGGAAATTTTCCTTGTTCCATGAACGTGGTGCCTTGTTCGGTGTGGAGGTCCCACGGCTCTTTGGGATCGGAACATCCAAAAAGGTTCAGGTACAGGAGTGTGATCAGGAAAATTGACGAGAGGCGAAATGGTCGATTGGTGATGAGTATCATAAGATGATCAAATTCCTTTATTCTTGGTTCACATAGGGGATGATGAAAAAAATGATTGTACTGAAGGGCTCTGGGTCTTGCCAAATTGCGCCTATAGTGCTTTCCATATTTAAGAGAACATATTGTGATGAAAAGTCAGATGGTCTGAATAATTCTGAAAATAGTATAGCCGTCTGCTTTGACTAGGAGATCATACTAAAATAGCGAGAGTTGAGTGAGTCCTGGTCGCCGGAAGGTGGAAGGGATAGAATCCTTTGCTTGGTGATGAAACCCATTTTTGCGGAAAGCTGTCTCGAAGAGTTGCTCGATGACTTCCCATGTGTTTCCCTTCCCCACATGGCGTTTGAAGAAGGTTCGTTCTCCCATTTGTCCTTCTCGAACTTCTTTGAGCCGGGATATGACTTTCTCTATACGATGCGGAAAATGGTGTCTCATTCGTTCAAGAAACACTTTTTCGACGTTGTCGTTTAAGCGGAGGAGGATGTACGTGGCGTGTTGAGCTCCGGCATCCCTGGCCCGCGACAATATTTGTGGAATGTCGTGTTCATTTAACCCTGGAATTACCGGGGCAATCGAGACGGCTGTCGGAATGCCAGCTTTGGCTAACGCTTCCAATGTCCCAAAGCGTTTGGTAATGGACGGGGCCTGGGGTTCCACTTTGCGGGCGACTTGGTCGGAGGCAAATGGAATGCTCAGAAAAACGCGTATCCATGCTGTGTCTCGAAGGTCCTGAAAGACATCGATATCTCGCGTAAGAAGAGCAGACTTCGAAATGATCCCCACCGGATTTCGAAACGTGGCACAAATTTCAAGGCAGGATCTTGCGAGTTTGTATTCGGCTTCCAGGGGTTGGTAGGGATCGGTGTTTCCCGAAAAGACGATAAGCTCACCTTTCCAGGAAGGTTTGTGAAAGGTTTCCTGAAGTTTTTCAGGAGCGTTGATTTTCACAACTAATTTTGATTCGAAATCTGTTCCAGATCCAAACCCCCAATATTCATGGGAGGGGCGGGCATAACAATAGGCACAGGCATGAAAACACCCACGGTAGGGATTTAAACTCCATCGAAAGGGAAGATCGGGACTGGTATTCTGGCTGAGAATGGTGTGCACCGTTTCTTCATAAATCTCGGGGGTGATCTCCGATGGTGGGCCAAGGAGTTCACGTACCTCAGAGGTAAAGGGATTCGGGGGGTTGGCTATGAGTTTCATTTTGGTCCAATAATAAGGAACCGATACATCCTCTTGTCCTCCTAATTGAAAAACGGTACCATTTTACCCTGTCGGTTGGCCATTCTGGGGTAGTTGCTTCTGTGCCCGTATAGGCAAGAATTCGCAGGCTGAACCTCGGGAATCTGTTATTAAAAATTCCTCATGCTTGATTGTTGCCCCCGTAGCTCAGTTGGATAGAGCAGCGGTTTCCTAAACCGTTGGTTAACAAGTAGGGGGTGCTTCCGATCCCCTAGAAAAATTAACAAACCTCTTGAAATTCAAGAGGGATTCTCCCTACGGTCCCATTGAGTGAATCCAACCAGATCCTACGGACTCCTACCTTCTTATCGGGTGTCGTGGTCATTCGGTGGACCGCAATAAATCACCATAAATTTCATTCCCAGAAGGTCCCTCGGTCTGAGGGTCGCGCTCGACTTTAGCAGAAACGCCACCATTCTCCTTTACGACCCCCTTGCAATGTTCTAGCGTCTTTTACAGCAAGGAGTCGAGATAGCCGCCGGTATCCTATAAGGGAATCGTTCAGGGACCCGTACGCAAAGATTTCGAACCGCCGGGCAAATTCCATTTGAAGCAGTGTTGTTTGAGGAAATCGAGCCGCCAGTCTATCAGCGAATTGCTCTAGAGGCCTATCGGCTACACAAGCTTGGCTTTAACGCTTTGCGAATTGCTCAATCTCTTAGGGTCACTGACAAAACTGTCTCTAAAGCCTTACGGTGGTTTAGTCGCATGGAGAGTAATTGAATCCAAATTGGGTTCGTTTCGTAATTTCTCATTTGCCGATAACACTCTCCTCCTGGTAAAGGCAAATCGGGATCTGTTACCGCTAAACAAGACAGGCATAGGACACACCATGCAGAATGACCCATGTATCGAAACTCAGATGAAATCTTACGCTACGAACAACGCCCGGTCTGAATGATGCGATACACACCTGCCAGTCGCCTGGGGATTGCCGCAATCTTCTGGGGACGGGACTTCATCACAAATAGACTTGGTTCTTTTGGATAAAGCATTGGACTTGGTCTTTGTGAGTCTCCGGATGAGCTTAGTTCCGGGCTTGGGCTCGAACCCACAGTAACTTCCCGGGAACCATTCGGGGAACGGCTCCTGCCTCCTTTCTCGAGACCGACCACGACCCGCCTGTGACACATCACGAGGCTCACCGAGGACTTTGATGTCGCCACGTCTGAAGCAAATGAGCTTTACGAGGCAATGGATTGGTCCCTGGCCAGGCAACCTCAGAGGGAACACCAGCTGAATCAGCCCCATCTGGCCGCCGGGCGTCAAGTGTTCAATGATGTCAGCAGCAGCTAATATGTATGAAGGACGCACCTTCTTCTCGATGCAATTAGACAATTATCGGGATGCGAAGAAAGTCAAACCAATTGGAACCCACGGAGCCTTGACGGATCATGCGGGCCGCCCCATTGCGGTGGACGTCTATTCGGGCCATACGGGGGACCCCACCACCGTACCCGAGCAGGTGACGAAGCTGCACGAAAGCTTTGGGCCGGAGCGGGTCATCGTAGTGAGCGGTCACGGGCTTTTGACCCAGACCCAAATGGATACCCTCAAGCAATAACGCAGGCTTGGCTGGATTTCGGCGTTGGGGAGCTCACCTATGAGAGAAGCTAGGCTTCGATCCTCTCGGCATGTTCCCAGTATCAGGGGCACTCTCTCCCGATAGGAACCTCATTTAACAACACGTTACGTTCTTTTCCCAAAAGAAACTTAGGATTAATGCGAGGGGTCTATGGAGGTGATTCCCTCGACTCCAGCGAAATCGACCGGCCGTTCGCTTGACAGCCAGACCAAGAGGGCTGAGAATCGCTCCAACCCATCGCTGGATTTTCTGCCCGTCGGCTTTGCCCTTGGGGGTGGCGCCCAGTTGGTTGGGAGCTACGCGCTACCGCGTCCGTCCTAATGCGCTTTCCTGGTATCCAATCGCGGCGCGCTACCCGCGCCCTAACAGTTGCACACCGACCGCTCGCTACGCGGGCGGGTGATCCGCGCAATAGACCGTTGCGCGGTCACGCCAAGGGCCTCGGATTCGAACCCCGTTACTCCCGTCATAATCTATCGACGTCACCAGCGTTGTTTCGAATGCTACGGATCACATCCGCTTGGCAATGAACATTCAGGTTATATCTCACGGTACGCGACCTGTGGGCGTAGTTTGACGATGCGGGTAGGTTTTCTTCTCAATCACTACAACGTTCACCAAGTTCCTCACATTGTTCCCTATGCGTTCGAGCTTTCTAGAATTGTTGGGGATATTGAAACCGACATCCTGACCTCTACAAGAGCAGAAGAGGAATTCGCCCGGGAAATCGGTCGCGGGTACAAAGACCACAAATGCACATTTCAGCCGCTGAATGTTCCGTTCTCCGCCAAACTGCTCGATCCACTTCTCTCCAAGTTTGTCTTCGCCCGTAAACACGCCGTCTTGCGAGCGAATGCGGACCGGCTATGTCGGTTTGACGCTCTGGTCGTTCCGGAAATGACGAGTTTTGCCTTGCGCAAAATGCCGGGATTCGAAAATGTAAAACTGATTTTCACCGGACACGGGGCCGGAGACAACAGGCTGGGTGGGTCCTTCAACAGGCGAATTGGCGATTTCGACCTTGCCCTATTGCCTGGGCGAAAGTATGCCGATGACCTCAAAGAAGTCGGCTATCTTTCCCCTGACAATTACGCCATTTCCGGCTACCCCAAATTTGAGGCCGTGAAACATACCGGTGTCGTCCGGCGCAGGTTTTTCGACAACGACCGGCCAACGGTTGTGTACAATCCACATCATGCCAGACCCCTCACTTCGTGGCATAAGATGGGCCGAGATATCCTGGATTTCTTCTACGCCAATGACACATACAACCTTATTTTTTCACCCCACGTCCTTCTTTTCGAAAGATCGTGGAGCCACGGTGGGCGCCTGCCAGCTAAGTACAAGAGTGAAAACGGCGTGCTGATCGACAAAGGGAGCCACTTCAGCGCCGATATGACCTATCTAAAATCGGCCGACCTTTATCTGGGGGATGTCAGCAGTCAGGTGTACGAGTTCCTGGAAGAACCGCGGCCCTGCGTTTTTCTGAACGCGCACAAATTCGATTGGCAAAATGACCCTTCCTATCGCCATTGGAAATTGGGTCCCTTGATTGATAATGTTTCGATGCTTGAGCAGGCTCTCGCAGAGGCGGCCAAAAACCATATACGATACGAAGAGATCCAGAGAAGTTCTTTCGCCTATACCTTTAAGACCAGCCGTCAAACGGCAGGGGTGCGAGGAGCGACAATCATTGCGGATTTCTTGAAAAAGGGACGGATCGAGGCGAAGTGGCAATGATTTGGAAAAACCGTGAAGCTCAACGCGTGAAGCGGAAGACAAAACAAGATATTTCAGGTTTCAAATGACAAGTTTCGAATTGGGGCTGTCTTTCTTCCGTGACTCGAAACTCTTCATACGCTTCACGAGATGCGCTTCACAGTTGTCTTGGCTTTTTAGGTTTCGGCTATGCTAGGTAAGGTCGTTCACCGAGCAACCAAGGTATCATAATGAGGCAAGTGCTGAAGGAGATGGTGGTTCGTTGCGGACTGGCCGGACGGGAAAAGGAGCCCGCTATCTTGTTTTTGGGGCAAAGCCGGGAGGCCTTTGCGGCCGTTGCTCCTGTCCTGGAGCACTTTCAACAAAACCGCCAACGGGTAAAAAGTGTCCTGTGTGCCCGGGATACGGCTTTAAGAACATGGCTGTCAGAGCGATTTACCAATGCCACCGTGGTTCCTCCGCCATATGATTTGGCGGGATCAAGTGCGCTGTTTCTCAGCACCCTTAAAATTCGGACCGCGGTCGTTCTGGAGCAAACAGCCCCGTTGGCCAAAGGTCTTGCAGCAAGTTTATCTAAGCGGGCCACCCCGCTGGTTG
>JAZFZJ010000111.1:0-4010 GCA_036443915.1 Nitrospirales bacterium | reverse complement strand
TACTATTCGGTCACTGATACAATGGGACACTTTCGGATTACCGGGGTTCCTCCCGGACCGCAGGAATTGACGATATGGCATGAAACCCTTGGGACCATCCACACCAAAGTCGAGGTCCCGGAACGTGGTGAGGTCTCGATTACGGTGGAGTACTCGAACCAGTGAAGGGGAAATTAGTCGCTCGTTGCTCGGAAAAAAAACCGGTGCTCGTTTTATTTCGAGCGACGAGTCACAAGCAACACGCGACACATTTCGGGTGACGAGTCCCGATCGACGTTTCATGGATAGTAAAAATATGACGTGTTTTACCAGTCCGTTTCAGGACGATTGTCGTCTATGAGTGTTCTCTCCAAAATCAAAACCCGTTGGACGGGTAACTTCGAGTTTCGCCTTATCATCGGCTTTTCTGGTCTTGTCATCCTGTTGATGACTGTTGTGGCGGTCTTCATAATTAGCAGGCAAAACACTATGCTCCAACAGGCCGCCGAGGCCCGTGCGTTGGCCTTCAGTCAAACCTTCGCATCTATTGGCGCGGCGGCGGTGTTTGACAATTTATTCCGCATCCAAGAGTCCATGGAGCACTATCTGAATGATCCAACGATCATCAATATCGATGTGGTCGATGAGGATAACTTGATCGTGTCGTCTAGAAATACAGACCGGATTGGGCTAGTACTGACCGATAGCTCTTGGTTAGCCGTCACAGCCTCCGAGCAAGAAGCCATTATCACGATCGAGGGCCCAGACGGGGAGCAAGCCTTGCTGCTGACGAATCCGTTGTTTGACCAAGGTGAAATCCTCGCATGGGTGCGGATTGAGGTCTCCCTGGCCCAGATGCAGCAGGAGCAACGGCTGGTCATGTGGCAAATAGGGCTCCTTACGTTGATGCTTGTGAGTCTCCTGGTGGGTGCTTTGCGCCTGGCTCTGCGGAAGTTTTCTCGAGTGCTGGAAGGCGTGCATGGTCCCCTTGCGCAAGCCTTGACGCTGCTAGGGGGGGACCAGCTACGACATGCCGATCCAGTCGGAGATGACGAAGGATCACCCTTGGAGAGCTCAGGAGGAACGCTCGAAGAAATGGATGCTATTGTGTCGGAGACCACAACACTCCTGAGGACCCAGTCTGAATCGATCCGGGAGTTAATGACTTCCCTCGAGCACACAGTCGGGGAACGGACCGCTATGTTCAAGACAGCACAGGCGCGGTTTCAAGCTGTTGTGGAGCAGGCAGCGGAGGGGATTATCACCGTTGACGAATACGGCAGCATTCAATCCTTCAATCCCGCAGCCTCTCACCTTTTTGGATACGCTCCTGAGGAGATTCTCGGACAAAACGTGAACATGCTCATGCCATCCCCTGATCATGAGCAGCATGATACCTATCTCCTCCCCTATCCGCAGACAGGGGAAGAGAAGGTAATCGGTACGGCTCGGGAAGTCGTTGGGCGGCGCAAAGATGGGGCCACATTCCCGATAGACTTGTTGCTGAGCGAGATGATGGTTGATGGACAGCGGTTGTTTACCAGTTTGATCCGTGACATCACGGACCGGAAAGAGACGGAAGCCCATTTGGCCCAGGCCCGAGACGCAGCGTTGGAAGCTGCTAGCCTCAAATCCGAATTTTTGGCGACGATGAGCCATGAGATTCGCACACCCCTGAACGGCGTCATTGGGATGACAGGGTTACTGCTCGACACCGAGCTTACTGCTGACCAACGAGATTGTGCTGAAATCGTGAGAAGTTCGGGGGAAGCCCTTGCCACGATTATTAATGACATTTTGGACTTTTCGAAAATTGAGGCTGGCAAGTTGGATCTTGAAGTGATTGACCTTGATCTTCGGTCAGCCGTGGAAGAAGTCCTTGATCTTTTGGCAGAAAGTGCTGCCGCCAAGCATTTGGAATTGGTGGGGTTGGTGTATAGCACGGTCCCGACAGCGCTTCGAGGGGATCCGGGGAGGCTTCGGCAAATTCTGATCAATTTTGTGGGGAATGCGATTAAATTTACGAAGCAAGGCGAAGTCGTGGTGCAGGTGACGCACCTGGAGGAGACGGGAGATAAGGTACGGGTGCGTGTCGACATTACCGATACGGGCGTGGGGATTTCCCGGAAAGCCCAACCCCGATTGTTCCAATCGTTTAGTCAGGCTGATAGTTCCATGGCCCGAAATTTTGGAGGGACGGGGTTGGGGCTGGCGATTTGTAAGCAGCTGGTGGAGATGATGAATGGGGAAATTGGAGTCGATAGTGAGCTTGGGAAGGGTAGTCTGTTCTGGTTCACGGTGTTATTGGATAAACAGGAAAAGCCGTTGCAGGTTCCCCCCCCCAGGCAAAACATGAAAAACATTCGTGTTTGCATCGTCGATGATAATGGAACCAATCGGACTCTTCTCCAACACTATGCCGATCATTGGGGCATGCGGTATGTCAGTGTCGGATCAGGGTCCGAAGCATTGACCTTGTTGCAGGCGGCTAAAGAACGGGGCGAGCCTTATGATTTGGTGATTGTAGATCAAGAGATGCCCGGCATGGACGGATTGGAATTGACTCGGCGCATTAAAGCTCAGTCAGATTTTGCGAGTGTTCGTGTGGTCACGCTGACGTCACTTGGTCAGCGAGGTTATGTGAAACAGGCTAAAGAGGCCGGTATTTCGGGATATCTCCCGAAACCCGTTCGGCGGGATCATCTGTACCGATGTCTGACCCGGGTTATGGGCATGACCGGACCTGAACAAGAAGGGCCGGAAGCACATGAGCACCCGATGATTTCGCTCCATACGATGAAAGAAAAGGAAGCTCGGCAACGAATTCGGATCCTGGTGGCGGAAGACAATATGGTCAACCAAAAAGTGGCGGTCCAGATGTTGGGAAAATTAGGGTACCACGCTGATGTGGTTACGAATGGGAAGGAGGCGGTGGAGGCGCTCTGTCGAATTCCTTATGATGTTATCCTGATGGACTGTCAGATGCCGGAGATGGATGGCTATGAAGCGACGAGGGAAATTAGAAGACGTGAAGCATTACGCCTGAAGGGTAAAGCAGAAGACAGGGAAGACGGTGAAGCATCTTCCGAACGAGGAAATACGAGTAGCGTTTCCATTATTGCGATGACGGCCAATGCCATGAAGGGCGATCGGGAAAAATGTCTGGGGTGTGGCATGAATGATTTTGTCTCGAAACCCGTAAAAATTGAAGAACTCGATGCCGTGTTGGAACAATGGGTTCCAAAACGTGGAGACGAAAACCCTGAAGCGTCTCTCGGAGGCACCGCCATACAGGCTGCGAACGACGAGGCACAAGATGCTCCGTTGGATGCAGCAACTTTGGATGGATTGCGCGAACTCGGGGGCGATGGCCCCACATTCTTAGCCGAGGTCATACAGCAATTTCTCACCGATGGGCCCGGCCATGTGACAGCGATTCGGCAGGCAGTCATGGATGCCGATGCTTCCAATCTGCAAAAAGCCGCGCATGCCTTTAAAGGCAGTTGTCGCATCATGGGAGCGTTATCGTTGGGAGAACTCTGTTGGACGTTAGAACAAAAAGGGATGGCAGGGACGGCAGACAATTTGGAAATTCTTCTCACGGAGTTAGAGCAAGGATATTCGCGAACGCAACTTGCCCTGGAAGCCGAACTGGCTGGTCTCCCTGCTGGGTCTGTATAGCAGGGTTTTTTTCTTTGCAGCTCATCGGTTTGTCTGTGTTTTTGTGCAATAAAGATCCCCGCCGCAAGCAGCGAGGATCTTTATTCCGAAGGATGAATTTTCAGAAGGGCCCGGGAAATTAATTCAATTTAGAAGGATTGGGATTAAATAGCATTTATAGGAAAAACCCTTATATAACAACGTATTTCATAGGTATATATCCCACTCAATCTCACTATTTGTAGGGACCAATGATCCCACCATCATGTGGAGCGAAGCCATCTTTTGACGTGTTTCTTGAAACACATGGAGCATGAGAAGCCCACTAGGATCGTCCCTGCCTTATAAATGGTTCTCTCAGGTCCCGTAAC
>JAZFZJ010000110.1:0-3439 GCA_036443915.1 Nitrospirales bacterium | reverse complement strand
GCATTGCTAGAAACTCTCCTTGGAGAGGAAGCAGGAACATTGGCAGAACTCGCCCTTCGATTCTGTCTGGCCCACCCTGCCGTCAGCACGGTCATTCCGGGCATGCGCACGGCCAAACATGTGCAGGACAACACGTGGGTTTCAGATAGGAGAAGGCTAAGTGATCGCTTGTTAACCGAACTCACCCACCATGCCTGGGAGAGAAATTTTTACCAGTGAGAGGGGGGAAGGGCTAGTAAACGGAGAGATTCCTTTTGGTTGAACAAGATTGGTTCATGGGGATGGATGCATGTCGAGGCAATGAAAAATGATTTTTCTTGCCTTATTTCCCCACACTTTCGTTCATCCCTTTTTCTCTCTGCTCAAATACCAAATTTGGTTTACCCGAAACGCTTCGGTGAATTGGTCTGATTTGATGTACTGGGAATGAAAGCACCGCCCGTCGAAGATGATGAGCCGGTTGGGTTTCATCTCGATGAGCTTGAGCAGTTCCCAATATTCGTTGCCATCGTTGATGTAGGTATTCTCCCGGCAGGCAAAGAGCGGGTTGAAGATCATGCTGTTTTGAAAGTTTTCGTACCCTTCCGCGCTTTGGAGGAATTCGTCGCTCAATTCCAGTCGGTCTGCGAGATCCCGGATCTCTTGATTTGGGGTAATGGACAGACGCTCCAATCCGGTTGGGAGATGTCGAAAGAGCCCCGTCCCTCCCACGCATGATTGCGCTGGATTCAGGTACACCATGGCGGTGATGTCCTTGTCAATATGGGGCTGCCGTTGGCCGATGTTCAGACGGTAATTGTTATTCGTGATGCCGGAAAAGACCACTGGCTGGGGGTTGAAGAAAGGGTACAACTTGGTTCCCCAAAGTTCACCGATTTTGTCAAAGATGTGTTGAGTGTCTAAGTTGACGGAGGCTCGGACGCCAGGGAAATTCCCGATGATTTCGAATTGTTTGGTGTACGGCAAGTCCAGGGCCAATTGCAGGACGTTTTCAGGGAATTTGTAAAACTGATCAGCCATCACCACTTTATGGTTTCCCCTACCGATGTGCTCGACCGTGACGGTGGCATCGGGATTAATGGCTAATACATCGTCAGGGGTGTTCATGATGATCTCCCTCTTGGCCTCGCCTGGACTGTGTGACGTGGGAGTTATGCTGCGCTTCCCCTTTGTGCTGAGTCAAGCCGGCTTTCTATAAGCGAGAGACGAGAAGGGGAGGGGTAAGTCGGCGCCTTTGGGGAGTCGTGTTACGGTTGTAGGAAATTTTCCTGGCTATGCCGTCAGAAAATTCTTGGGGCTCGGAAAAATAGGGGATAATTGGGCCGAGGAGAACACCCAGAGGGCAAAAAGACTTAGGGGGATTCAGGAAAAACAATTGAATAGGAAGGGAAGGTTTAGCTGGACCCCCCCCGTGGCGGGATTCAGCGCCGAATTTCGGCCCACGCCTTCTGATAATCTTCGAAGGAATCGACGTCTAACCACCCCTTGTAGGTGGGAACGCTGTGAACGTCATGCCCCGCATGAATGATTTCCTGTAATAGATCGGTGAGAGAGGCCTGGTTTACCGATCGGGCTTCATGTATCCAGCCGGCGTGTGACGGTTGCTGTACTTCCCGATAAGCCTGCTTCAAGATTTCGATCCCCTTCTCAGAAAACATCGCGAGCCCGATAAACTCTCCATGACTTTCCTCATGGGGTAAATCCTGCCCGATTTTAACGATACGATGGCATTCTTCTGGCGTCACGTACCGATAGCTTTTCCCCGGCGGAGATTCAAGAACGACCAGATCCTGCCTATGCTGCATATGAGAAAGTTGTCTGTCGTTCCATGCCATGTCCACAACCAAGGCGATGTCCCCAGGACTTTTCAGTAATTTTTGCACGATTGGCGTGTCGAACACGATGTCGCCATAAAGGAAGAGGCATCGCCCATTCATTTCCGGTTCGGCGCAAAAGAAGGAAAACAGGTCACCGGTTTGCTCGTAGTGATCGTTGTCGTAATACCGGATATTCGGAAGGGTAATCGCCTGTTTTTGATAGCCCCGAACCAGGACAATGTCCTTGATGTTACATTCGTTCAGCGCGCCTACCTGCCGGTCAAGAATGGTTTTCCCTTTGATGTCCAACAGGCACTTGGGCCGGTCCTGTATAAGGGGGAGCAAGGCTTTTTCGAACCCAGCAGCAGCAATGATGACTGTTATGCGTTCGCCCCCAACAGGCAGGAATTTTCGTTCATCCTCCCGCATCTGTGGAACTCCAACCAGCTCGTAGACCTCGCTAAGGGGAACGATGTGGTCGTTCACCGCTTCGGCCTTCCCAGCCTCAATGATGGTCCTGAGAGTTGTCTTCATGGCCTGAATCGCTGACCGTAGGGCCTGGTTCGCGTAAATCACCATCTTAAATCCGCCCTGTTCAAGCTCTTCGGCCGTTACCCCTTCGTAAGTAGTGGGAACGGAGACAAGCGGCACACGGCCACTAAAGGCTTGAGCCACCTCTCGCAGCTCGTCAAATGTTGGTGATTTTGAATGGATGAGGATCGCGTCCGCACCGGCGTCGACGTATGCCTCAACCCGCTTTAAAGCCTCTTCTTTCCCCCAACCTGCAATGAGGGCTTCGGTCCTGGCAATGACGATGAAGTCGGCTTCTGTCTGCGTCGCTTTGGCGGCGCGAATTTTTCCACAATGCTCCTCGATGGAAACCAACTCCCGGCGCACACCTGCGTAAAAGCTACAACGTTTGGGGTACACGTTATCTTCAATACAAATGGCGGCAATCCCTGCACGTTCATGATCATTGACCACGCGCATCACGTTCAACGCGTTCCCATAGCCCGTGTCACAATCGGCCACAATCGGGATGGTGATGGCTTCCGCCATGTTTCGCTCGATGTCCAATTGTTCGGTTAAGGTTATAAAGCTGGCGTCTGGAATGCATTTCAGCGAGGAAGAGATTCCAAACCCGCTAGCCCACACAGCGTCAAACCCCGCTTGTTCCGCTAATTTTGCGCTCAATGCATCGTGGGCTCCGGCTACTTTAATGATACCGGGTCGTTGAAAAAGGGCCTTCAGTTTCTTTGCAGTGTGCATAGGTATCCTTTAAGTCGGTAAGGGTTATGTAATAGACCTGACGGATGAAAGAGGCGGAGCAAAGGTCTGCAGTGAGACTTCTTTTATCACAGGACCACCAGGCTGGTTCAAGCCCCTTAAAGCCAGCTCCCTTCTCCATTAATGGGAATGTTCTGAGAGAATATCCATATATGCGGGAGATAAGACACGGCTTTCTACGGTAATGAAGCCTCGTTCCCCTAACCCACGGTAGGATAGGTCTACCTCCGTCTCTGTCCCACGCCATGTGTATTGCTGGTTCAACCCCCGAATCATGGACCCACGACCCGAGTCCACTTTTCCAAAGGTGGACTCCAGATAATTCATAACCAATT
>JAZFZJ010000109.1:0-26695 GCA_036443915.1 Nitrospirales bacterium | reverse complement strand
CTTTAGTATTGGTGGGGGGTTCAGTACCTTAGATCAATTTACGTTAATTGCCGATATTACCGAGGGGAATTTTCTTGGTCGAGGCTATTTGGCGCGGATCCGAGGGCAAGTCGGGGGAAGGCGGACGCTGGGAACGATCACCTTTCGGAATCCGCGTATTTTTGATAGTTTAACCTCAGCTCAAGTGGATATATTTCGTAGTGACACCAATTTTATAACATATCGTGAAAAAAGAGTTGGGACGAACCTGACTTTTGGGCAGGGTTTCTCGGAATATCTTTCAGGAACGGTTTCACTGGTTGCTGAAAAAATTGATATTAGCGATATTGATTCCGATGCCCCTGATATTATTTTCGACCAGGCGGGTAAGCAGTCCACGACGGGGTTTCGTGCCACATTATTCCGAGATTCACGGGATTTTTACATCGATCCTCGCCAGGGCTCGCGAATGGGTATTCGGACCAGTTTGGGGACAGAATACCTTGGGGGCAGTAATAGTTTTTATTCAGTATCCTTTGATGCGTTGAAGTTTTTCCCCCTACCTTTTTGGGACTTTCGAATTTCGACTCGAGGGCGAATCGGATATGGAAGCGCGTTCTCTGGAGAAGACTACCCCTTATCCGAGTTTTTTTTCGTGGGAGGCATCAATACTGTCCGTGGGTTTAAATTTGGGCGAGCAGGCTCCGTGACGGATAGTAACGACCCGGAGGGAGGCAATAAGCAATTAATTTGGAATAACGATTTAATTTTTCCCCTTCTGCCCGATGCGAAGTTGAACGGTGTCCTCTTTTTCGATTATGGGGAAGGTTTTGCCGAGGGGGATAAACTTAGTCTTAATCTCCGACAGGCTGCTGGTTTTGAAATACGGTGGATTTCCCCGTTCGGACCTCTTCGGGCGGCATATGGGTATAACCTTAAACCGCGTTCAGGCGAAAAAAGTGCCGTATTTGAGTTTTCCGTTGGAAGTGTCTTTTAATGATTTCTCGAAACGTGTAATGGGATTTGTGCCATGCTAGAGGAGGGCCTGAAGTCTCGGCCACGAGATGCTTTGACAAGGTTGGCTCAATGTTTTGTGTTTTTGGTGTTCTTTTCCCTGAGCGTGTTGACAT
Organism: Nitrospirales bacterium; assembly: GCA_036443915.1. Classification (GTDB taxonomy): domain Bacteria; phylum Nitrospirota; class Nitrospiria; order Nitrospirales; family UBA8639; genus Nitrospira_E. The sequence goes on along the minus strand of JAZFZJ010000109.1, from coordinate 25,586 downwards.
GGGGCTGCGCTTCTGGGGGTAGTCAGGGACCAACGGGGTTGTCTGTGGGAGTGGTGGATCCTCAACGCGTTTTAAAGGAAACACAAAAAGGGCAACAATTGGCAGAAACGTTAAATGCCTTCATGAAAGATCGACAGGTGCTTGTCGAACTCGAACAAAAAGAGTTGCGGACGCTCGAAAACGAACTGATGGCGCAAAGTACAGTACTGAGGCCAGTGGCGAAGAAACGAAAGGAAGAGCAATTCCGGCAGAAGATGATGGCCTATCAGGAAAAGGTCGCAGAGTTGAACCGAGAAGTCCAAGAAAAGCAACAAGCCCTGCAAGACGAATTTCGACAGCAAGTCCAAGAAGTGGTCTCTCAAATCGCGAGTCAAAAGAATTTGGGGCTTGTTCTGGAGTACGGGGCCAATTCAGGGACGTTGTTTTATGAGTCCAGCTGGGATATTTCCACAGATGTTATTCAGGCGCTGAATCAGGCGAGTGGTGAGTCGGGATTGCCGTAAGTCTGATTAAAATTTGTATGGTCCTGTGTTTGACCATGTGAGCCGAGTGTGCAAAAGGGGAAGGGGAAAACGTATGGCTGATGAAGGCTTGGATATCCTCAAAATCCAAGAATTACTTCCACATCGGTATCCGTTCTTATTCGTGGATCGGATTATTGAAGTGGAGGAAGCAAAGCGGATTGTGGGAATTAAGAATGTCACCGCTAATGAACAATTTTTTCAAGGACATTTTCCGAAACAGCCGATTATGCCTGGTGTCTTGCTCTTGGAGGTTATGGCCCAAGTTGGCGGGGTGTTGGCTAGAAAAACTTCGATGGGGAAAGGGATACCTACGGTGTTTTTGACGGGCATCGAAAAAGCCAAATTTCGGCGACCGGTGGTTCCAGGTGACCAGTTGCGGATTGAGGTTGAGGTGGTTCGGCGGAAAGATCCGTTTTGGAAGATGGTTGGGAAAATTTTTGTGGAATCCTCCCTGGTCTGTGAAGGGGAAATGACGGCAATGGTGAGAGACGAGGGCTCTGAAACTGAATGAATAGAGTGTGAGGGCACGGATTGTTTAACATCTAGTGACTTGGGGAAACCATTTGAGGGAAGAAATGAGATATCCATGAGTATTCATCCAACAGCAATTGTGCATCCTAAAGCCGAGGTAGGTGAAGATGTTGTCATTGGTCCCTATTGTGTGGTTGGGGAATATGTGTCGATTGGCAGCCAAACCGAGTTAGTGGCTCATGTGTATGTTGAAGGGCACACCACAATTGGGCGGCGCTGCCGATTTTTTCCGTTTGTGTCCCTTGGAACTCCTCCACAACATTTGCAATACAAGGGTGAGCCGACAAAAGTTATTATTGGAGATCACAATATTTTTCGGGAAAGCGTGACGGTAAATCGTGGAACCGTCTTTGGAGGTGGAGTTACTCGGATTGGCAATCACAATTTTTTTATGGCGTATACTCATGTGGCCCATGATTGTGATTTGGGGAGTCATATTGTTATGGCCAATGCGGCGAACTTAGCTGGGCACATCTCCATCGGAAATCATGCGGTTATTGGGGGATTAGTGGGTGTGCATCAATACGTACGAATTGGTGAATATGCGATGGTGGGAGGGTGCTCAGCCTTGGGAAAAGATGTTCCTCCGTATGTCCGGGCTGCCGGAGGTTATCGGGCCCAAATGTTTGGCATCAATATCATTGCGTTACGGCGGCATGGGTTTTCCGTCGATCTGATCAATACCTTAAAATCCGCCTATTTACTGTTGTTTCGCCAAGGCCATCGTCTACAAGAATCCATTAAATTAGCCCGGAATGAATATGGAGAGAGCACGGCAGTGTTGAGCCTGCTCACGTTTCTTGAGAGCACGAGCCGAGGGATCTGTCAGGTCTCTTCGCGTGAACTGGATGGTGAAGAGGAATAAATGCCTTGGCTGGCGTTGTGGAAAACCTTATGGTTAAGCCTGAACCTGACGAGCGAATAGGGTTGATAGCGGGAAATGGACGATTTCCCATTATCTTTGCTGAAAATGTTCGTCAATTAGGTTTTCGTGTCTCGGCCATTGCTCATGTGGGCGAAACCCTTCCAGAGCTTGAATCTTATGTTGACCGTATCTATTGGCTAAAAATTGGACAATTTGGTAAGGCCATCGCTGCCTTGAAACAAGACCGGATTCGCCAAGCGGTCATGTTAGGGGGCATTAAGAAGACCCATGTGTTTACAGCTCTTCGCCCCGACCTCCGAGCCTTAGCAATTTTTAGTCGATTGAAACACTGGAAAGATGATGCGATTCTTCGGGCAGTAGCTGAAGAATTGGAGCGAGAAGGGATTCAGATTCGCGAGTCTACCTTTGGCCTGAAAGGGATTCTTGCGGAAGAGGGAAATTTGACCTCAAGGAAGCCATCGAAAAAAGAGTGGGAAGATATTCAATTTGGTTGGGAGATGTTGGAATCGCTTGGCGTTTTGGATATTGGGCAATGTGTGGTGGTGAAAAATCGAGTCGTTTTGGCAGTAGAAGCCGTAGAAGGAACTGATGAGGCCATCACCCGTGGCGGCACCCTCGGAGGGAAGGGAGGGGTAGTGGTCAAACGCACGAAATCTCATCAAGACCTCCGATTCGATTTACCGGCTATTGGGCCTAAAACCATTCAGACAATGGTAGCTATTCACGCCTCCGTCCTCGCAATAGAAGCCGGCCGTACCGTCATTCTTGACCGAGAAGAGGTATTCTCCCGAGCCAAAGAAGGAGGGATTGCTATTGTCGGAAAATCTTCCACCGGTTCACGATTGGTTCCGTCAGCCTTACCTGATCCAGCGCAAGCTTAGTAGGCTGTGCCACGCACGCACCATTCTCTAGGTGATGAAGGGAGATAGACCCTTGCCTATTCTAACATCATTCACGGTTCATCGATGACAGAATTCTTACGAGTCGGGGTGATTGGTGTCGGGCACTTAGGCCGGCATCATACACGTATTTATGGCACCCTACCTGCCGTAGCGTTGGTGGGGGTTTCGGATATAGACCCCTCACGAGGAACCGTGGTTGCTGAAGAATACGGGGTTCCGTACTACAATAAGCTGGGTGATTTGCTTTCATTGGTCGATGCAGTGAGTGTGGCTGTTCCCACCTCGGTCCATCATGCTGTTGTGATGACATGTCTCACCCACGGATGCCATGTGCTGGTAGAAAAACCTATTTCAAGTCATGTTTGGGAGGGCGAAGAATTAGTAGCACTGGCGAAGGCGAGAAAAAAAATTTTGCAAGTAGGGCATATTGAACGGTTTAACCCCATTGTGGAACTCATGCGCCCCTTGGTCCAACAGCCAGGTTTTATCGAGTGTCACCGGTTGAGTCCCTTTCAGCCACGTGGCACTGATGTTGATGTGGTGCGAGATTTAATGATTCACGACATTGATCTTGTGTTGTCGTTGGGGCTGGGTCCTATTAAACAGGTGGAAGCCAGAGGATTGCCCGTTTTCACGGAATTCCCGGACATCGCTAATGTACGGATCCTGTTTGAATCCGGATGTTTGGTAAATTTGACCGCAAGTCGGATCTCCACCGGGCGTCTTCGGAAAATACGGATTTATCAACGAGAGCGCTATATTTCGGTCGACTTTGGTGGGAAGGAAGCCGTGATTAATACACGGAAAGGGCTAGATGGCGGAAAATTTGAAGTGGAGTCCCAACATATTAAAGGCGAAGAAGGCGATTCGTTGACCCGTGAATTGGAGTGTTTTGTTCGATCGGCCTTAGGCTCTACATTGAACGGAGGCGTGTCTGGAGAAGAAGGAGTGGAAGCCCTTCGGGTGGCGACCCAAGTCGTATCGCTCATTCAAGAACATACAGATTCTCTTCTTGGGTAACAGTACCGGATTTCTGCGCTTGGTGATATACGGTGTGCTTTATACATGATGCCCAAACTTCTGTTGGTAACAGGGGAAGCCTCTGGGGATATTCATGGGGCGAATTTGGCTCGGGCCCTTCAGGACCTGGATCCTTCCGTCGAACTCCTTGGGGTAGGCGGAGGAAGGATGTTAGATGTGGGTGTGTCCCTTTTGCCTCATGTGGAACGAGTGGATGCGATTGGGGTACCGGGGATTCGACAGCTTTTGAAAGGGTGGAAGACGTTACGGATTCTTTCTCGGTATGTTCGGCACGAGCAATTTGATGCCATTATTCTCATTGATAGCCCCGGCCTGAATCTTCGATTGGCTAAGGTTGCATGCAAAGCTTCTCCACATATTATTTATTACATTGCTCCCCAGGTGTGGGCATGGGGAAGTCGCCGACTGCACCTTATACGAAAAGTCGTGACGCGAATTTTAGCGATTCTTCCCTTTGAAGAGGCGTATTTTCGAAATGCCGGGATTGCATGTCATTACGTGGGGCACCCCCTCTTAGATGATCTTCAGTCTTCGTACGATAAAATCCGTGAGCGAGAACGCTTGGGGTTGAAGGCGGAGGGGGTGGTGATTGGTCTTCTCCCTGGGAGCCGGAAACGAGAAGTTCGGAAGATACTTCCCACCTGTTTAAAGGCCATCCAACAGATTCAGAAACAGCTTCCAGCGGTTCAAGTGGTCGTAGCCCAGGCCCATTCCCTTTCAGATTCCATCATTCGTGGATTACTCGGACCATCTGAAAAAACTATTCAAGTATTGAAGGGACAGCCCAACGAGGTCATGGCCGCCTCAGATCTATTATTGATAACTTCTGGCACAGCTACCCTTCAAGGGGCACTGATCGGGACTCCCATGATTATTGTGTATCGGGCATCCCCGCTAACCTATCAAATTGCCAAGCGTCTGGTTACAATTCCTCATATTGGATTAGTGAATATTTTGGCTGGGAAGGGAGTCGTTCCTGAGCTGCTTCAGGATCGTATGACTCCTGAGCGAATTTCCCAAGAGGCGATGTGTATTTTGGAAGATCCCGACCGTCAGAAGTCTATGAAGCAAGAGTTTCAGGCTATTCGTAACTCGTTAGGTGGTCCAGGAGCCTCGAGACGTGCGGCAGAAATGATCCTCGCTGAGATTACGACATGAAACCCTTTTGGCGTCTTCTGTATTACCTGCGGGAGTATAAAATTAGGCTATTGATCGCCTTGGTGTGTTCAGGTGCTGTGGCGGGGCTGACGGTGTTTTATCCCTGGTTTGTGCAGCGGGTTTTAGATGACGTTTTTATAAACAAAGACCGGGAGTTGTTAAAGTTACTTCCATTGGCAGTATTGGGAGTGGCTTGCCTCAAAGGTTTGTTTACCTATGGCCAATCTTATTTGATGAGTTATGTGGCTCATTGGTTGGTGTCCGATGTGCGGCAACAATTATTTGTCCAAATTGTCCGACTTCCGATCCGATTTCATGATGCCAACACCTCGGGAAGGTTAGTTGCGAGGGTTATTAGTGATGTGAATGAAATGGCGAATGCCATCCCAAGTGTGTTGAAAGACACGTTTCAGCAGGGACTCACTTTTCTTGTCATGCTGATCTATGTCTTTTATCTTAACTGGGAAATGGCCTTGACGGTCTTTATTGTGCTTCCGTTTTCTTCACTCGTTCTGTTTTGGGCGGGGCAACGAATTCGTAAACTTTCCAAAAGAGGGCAAGAATCCATCGGCAGTATGGCGTCTGTTTTGAAAGAAGCGTTTTCTGGGATTAAAATCGTGAAAGCCTACGGGCAAGAGGAAAAAGAAGCCCATAGATTTTCTCATACCAACAAATCATTTCGGACGGCCAAAATAAAAGCTTCGAGGACAACAGCCTTGTCCTCTCCTCTCCTTGAAGTGATTGGGGTGTGTGGGGTGGCGTTCATTATTTGGTATGGGGGAGGATATGTCATTGCTGGTGAAATGCAGCCAGGAGAGTTTTTTTCGTTCTTAATGGCCATGTTTTTGGCTTATGCTCCTGTGCGAAAAATGGCCAGTGCGAATGCCTCTCTTCAGCGGGCCTTAGCTGGCGCCGAGCGAGTATTTCAAGTTCTGGATTTAGACAGTGAATTGACGAAAGATGAGGGAAAGAAGACGCTCCCTCCCATCAAGAAACACCTGGAGTTTTCACAGGTCAGTTTTACCTATGAAGGCTCCCAAGAACCTGCGCTTAGTAATGTCAATTTAACGGTGAATATGGGTGAAGTCGTGGCGTTTGTTGGGGCCAGTGGGAGCGGAAAAACATCCCTCGTGAGCTTGGTGCCACGATTTTATCGTCCTACGCAGGGGAAGGTCACCATTGATGGAGAAGATATCCGGTTGGTTGATCGTTCTTCGTTACGACGGCAAATCGGCATTGTCTCTCAAGAAACGGTCTTATTTGATGATTTGATTAGAAATAACATTGCTTATAGCCGACCTGATGCGACTGATGAACAGATCATTGAAGCCGCACAAGCGGCCTATGCCTGGGAATTCATCGAGCGCTTACCTCAAGGGCTTGATACGCTTGTTGGAGAGAATGGGTTGAAATTGTCAGGGGGGCAACGTCAGCGGTTGGCGATTGCCAGGGCCCTTTTGCGGGATCCACCCATTCTGATCCTTGATGAGGCGACTTCGTCTTTGGATTCTGAATCCGAAAAATTAGTGCAACGGGCCCTTGAGAATTTGGTGAAGGCCCGAACTACCTTGATCATTGCGCATCGCCTATCGACGGTCCAACATGCGGATCGAATTGTGGTCATGAATCGGGGGAAAATTGAGGAAATCGGGACTCACGCTGAGTTGATTAAGCAGGGAGGACTTTACACGCGATTGTACCAAACCCAATTTCATCTTACTCAGTTGGATCCGCTCCCCACAACGTAAATACTGATTGGCTCGAAACCCATGATAGATTGGATGAAACGTTCTGTTGCTCCGGTTATGGCGGCCTGGACGATTCGCCTGTTGGGAAAAACCCTGCACCTCTCCACCATTGGGGGGGAAACTGTTGATGCCTTCTACCGTGCCGGAAAGCCCATGATTATCGCTTTTTGGCATGGGAGACAGTTAATGATGCCATTGGCGTATAGAGGACAGTCAGCCGCTATCTTGATTAGCCAGCATCGAGACGGTGAAATTATTGCTCGCATCATGAAGCATTTTGGGTTTCGTACAATTCGGGGTTCAACCACCCGTGGAGGGACTCAGGCTATCCGACAACTTCTTCAAGCTGGACGGCAGGGGAGAGATTTGGTCGTGACCCCAGATGGGCCAAAGGGACCAGCCCGTAAAGTTCAAACTGGCGTACTGTATCTCGCTAAGGTGACAGGATTTCCTATTGTACCTCTTACGTTCGCTTGCTCAAAAAAAAAGTCTTGGGAAGTTGGGATCAATTTCAACTTCCCTATCCTGGCGGGAAAGGGTTGTTTGTTTGGGGACCCCCTCTTTCAATAAACCATGATCTTACCAAGGAAGAGTTGTCTGTCAAAGGGTTGGAATTAGAACGTACCCTCAATCACCTAACCGATCAGGTGGAATCGGCTGTTCAGGATGATGATCCCGTTGGGTTTTTTCTCAAAGCAAGCCATGATCGACAAATAATTTAATTCACCTTTTGGGTAACCCAATGTATTTTTGGATCTATAATCTTGGTTTGATTCTCGTGTCTCCAATTATTCTAGGGCTCCTCCTGACCAAAAAACGGTGCCAACGTGGACTACTGCCTCGGCTTGGCCTCCTTCCTGTAGAGTTACAGCAACTTCAAAAACCGGTCATTTGGGTTCATGCAGTGTCATTGGGTGAAGTGACGGCTGTGCTTCCCATGCTCCATGCCATGAAGAAACGGTACCCGCAATGGCCTTTGTTGGTATCAACGGTAACGGAAACCGGCCGTGAGATGGTGATCAAGCAATTAGGTGGGATCGCCACACATTGTTATGCCCCTCTTGATTTTCCTTGGGCTGTTTCTCGGTATGTTCGTACGCTTCAACCCAAATTGTTCATTTTGGTTGAATCAGAACTTTGGCCAAATTTACTCAAGAGTCTTCACCGTCACCAGGTGCCTATTTGTTTAGTGAATGGAAGAATTTCATCACGGTCCTTTTCTCGATATGTTTGGGTGAAAGGATTGATGCGGCGAGTATTGGTTTGTCTTGATGTGGCTTTGATGCAAACGGTTCGGGATGCCGAGCGAATGCGGGAATTGGGTGGTGATGCTCTTGCGATTCATGTCACCGGAAATATGAAATTTGACCAGGTGCCTGATCTGAGTGATGCACGCTATTCAAAGGGGGCTCTTCGGGGCGCATTGAGGTTGGGGTCAGAAGAAGTGGTGCTGGTGGCTGGGAGTACTCATCCAAAGGAAGAAGAAATTCTCTTAGAAGCCTATCGAACGCTGATTCGATCTCATCCCAGAGTCGTATTAGTGATGGCTCCTCGGCATATCGAGCGAGCTTCGATCCTGGAGCAGGTCATTCAAGAGTATGGGTTGAAATGTGTCCGTCGCAGTCAATTGGCCAGTAAACCAGGGTCTTTTGCAGGTGAAAAAGGCTCACGAGTGATACTGTTAGATTCAAGAGGGGAATTACCCTTTGTGTATCGACTGGGATATGTGGGGTTTGTTGGTGGCACGCTGATTCCTGTTGGAGGGCATAATCTGTTGGAGCCCGCACAATGGGCTAGGCCCGTCATGTTTGGTCCGTATATTGATCATTGTCGTGATATTGCTCAACGACTGCTTGATGAAGGAGGGGCCATCCAAATTCAGAATCAAGATAGTTTGGTCACTCACATGATTCGCCTGATCGATTACCCTTCGGAAGCCGAGAAGATGGGCCAGCTGGCTTTGGCAGTGGTGGAAGGGCAGCGGGGAGTCATTGCCAAAAACCTTCAATGGATCGACCAATTGCTTAATAGTTCCCCAGCTTCATCAGTCCCCAACACCGTCAAGGTATCTCCTCAAGTTGAACCCCAAGAACTCCTCAGATAAGGAGGCTATTGAAAAAGCATGCCCTCGCGAAGGCGCAGGGTCCGCCATTGGTTTTCTCGACGGGGTGTCCCCCTTAGGTACTACCATACGGTTCCGAGGGCAATCCGCTTGCGGCTTTGCCGGTGGAAAGGCGTGTCTTGGCACGCCTGGGTTTGGTGGGTGAGACAGCGGACCTTTTTGAACAGTCCCTTCTTCTCCTGTGGTGTTAGGGTGATTGGACAGCCATAGCCGATTTGAGAAATTTTCGAATTATTCAACAACCTTTTTTGCCGGTGAATGCCCATTTCCCTTTCCGAGTGTCTTTCCACCTACGACTGAGGGGTTGGCTGACACATTACTGCCCGTGCGTTCTGCGGTGGGTGGCAGCTCCCTATGCCTTGATCACGAGATTACGACGGGTTAGCTATCAACGAGGTTGGTGTCGGCAGCGACGGTTACCTAAACCTGTCATTAGTGTAGGAAACATGACGGTTGGAGGGACGGGTAAGACACCTTTTGTCATCTGGTTAGCCCATCAGCTTCATGCAGAAGGGAAAAGGGTAGCCATTTTAAGCCGAGGTTATGGAAGACAACGTGTATCAAGGAATATGTTGGTAGGGGATGGAACAGGTCTGACCCAGAATTGGCGAGTAGTGGGAGATGAGCCCATGTTCATCGCTCAAAAGTGTCCGTGGGCGATTGTGGCCGTTGGCAAGGACCGTTATCAGTTAGGACGCTGGGTGTTGGAGCAAATGGAATGTGATTGTTTTCTCCTGGATGATGGATATCAACATTTGCCCCTGTATCGAGATCTTGACTTTCTCTTATTTGATTCCACTGATCTCGATGGTCTGAAAGCTGTCTTGCCAGCTGGACGTATGCGTGAACCCCTAGCGTCGGCCAAAGGAGCAGAGGGTCTGGTTTTGACTCGATCGGAATGTGTCTCTTCAGTTCAAGCCCTTCAGATACGTCTAGAGCAGGCTTTGGGTAGACGGATTGATCCTATAGTGGTGAAATCTGTCCCGAAACAATTGATCCATCTTTCAACGGGGGTCATGAAGGGACTCGATTTCTTTTATAAGAAGTCCCTTCTTTTGGTGAGTGGCATTGGCAATCCTCATTCTTTTGGTGAAGGATTGAAATCCTGTGGATGGGATATTCGAGAAGAGATCTGTTTTCCCGATCATTTTGCCTATAGTGAAGTTGATGTGAAGGAGATTCGTCAGAATATAAAAAGTTCTGGTGTGGATATGGTGGTGACGACCGAAAAAGACGCAGTGAAAATACGAGAGTGGTGTAGAAGTGATGATCCTTTTTGGGCGATTGAAATGCAGATGGAGCTGACGTCAGGAGAGACGCAGGCGCATGAACTCCTCAAACAAATCTCGTTCTGATACGTGAAATGCTCCCTGGTATCGAATGACTTCATGATTAGGGGATTGATATGAAAAAAAATCCCCCCGTTAATATCCTTGTTCGGGTGCCCAACTGGATTGGGGATGCAGTTCTGTGTCTACCAGCTCTTATGGAAATACGAGATTATTTTCCCCAAGCCAAAGTGACAATTCTAGCAAGGCCGACCATTGGAGAATTGTTGCAGGGGCAGTCGGGGGTGGATGATGTCATGGTGTATCAACACCAAAGGGAGCATAAGGGCTTTTTAGGAACCTGGAAACTTAGTCAATTTGTGAGGAAGAAGAGATTCGATCTAGCTGTCTTATTTCAAAATGCCTTTGAGGCCGCCGTTATTGCCCTACTTGCGGGCATCCCTTCCCGGGTTGGGTATGAGACCGATGGGCGAGGCTGGCTTCTTTCACAAGGTGTGCCTGTAGCTGATAAAAAATGCTTGCATCAAACGCAGTATTATCAACGGTTGGTACAGGCCATCACTCATCATCACCATGATGATTTGGCCCCTCGACTCGATATGGACCCTCAAGTGAAGACGGTTTGTGCGAAAAAGTTTCCCGAGGTGTTTTTTCCCTCAGACGCTATTTGGGTGGGGATTAATCCTGGCTCGGTGTATGGGTCGGCCAAACGTTGGATGCCGGAACGATTCGCCGAGATGGGAGACCAACTTGTGGAGCGCTTGACCCGAGAAATGCCAGAGTCCGCCTCTGTTCGTTGCCTGCTTGTTGGCGGACGGGGCGAAGAGTCGTTGGGATTAGACATCGCTCGACAAATGGTGCACCAACCCATCATCTTGTCGGGGAAAACCACGATTCGAGAATTGATGGGTGTCCTCACTCGCTGTGTGGTGTTGGTCACGAATGATACGGGTCCCATGCATATAGCCAAGGCCCTGGGGATACCAGTTGTGGCAATTTTTGGCTCAACGGATCCCCATACGACCGGACCTTATGGACAATCAACAGGTGTGGTCAGAGCTTCTGTACGGTGCTCCCCCTGTCTGTTACGAGCCTGTCCGATTGATCATCGTTGTATGACCCAGATTTCCGTTGAACGGGTAGTGGAAGAAGTCATGTCTCAGGTTAAAGCCTCGGCACGCCCCTTGAGCGACCTTCAGGCTTAGAAGGTATGTTGGATGGTGAATGATTCCACTTTATCGGGTGTGGCTGTGTTTGTGGATAGGGATGGGACTCTGAACGACGATAGAGGATACCTGACCTCCCCCGACCAATTGATGTTACTTCCAGGAGTTCCCGAAGGGATCGCCAAGTTGAACCACATGGGTGTGTTAGTGGTCATGGTAACTAACCAATCGGCTATTGGGCGGGGATTGATGACCTTCGACGATTTACAAAAAATTCATGTCAAATTAGCTGACTTACTTCGCCCCTACGAGGCGAGTATTGATGGAATTTTTTCGTGTCCGCATCATCCGGAAGACGGCTGTCCCTGTCGAAAGCCTAATCCCGGATTGATTCGCCAAGCGGCGGAACAGTTTTCACTGAATTTGTCCCATTGTTTTTTTGTGGGAGATAAGCGAAGCGATTTAGAAGCTGCCCAAAAGGTGTCTGTCCCTGGTGTGTTAGTCATGACGAGTCCATACAGTCAAGCTGCCTTGGAGGCTAAGGATAAAGGACAAATTCAGATTGAATATGTGGCCGAGACCTTTACTCACGCTGTGGGCTGGATTGAAGAGCAGATGAGATGGCGCCGGCACAGAACGGTGTAAGAATGGCTGGGTTAACAAAAGAGTTTTCTTGATGTGGTAAAATTTTTTCCATTACAAGACTATGCAAATTTCTCCTCAGCGAATTCTTATCATTAAACTCAGCTCGTTAGGTGATATCGTTCATACTCTTCCAGCGGTCTCGGCGTTGCGTCAACGTTTTCCCCTTGCCCAGTTGACTTGGCTAGTCAAAGAAGCCTTTGCACCGATTTTAGATGGGAATTCTGATATTAATGAAGTTCTACCGGTGAATTTTTCTTTCAGGAAATGGGTCTCCCTGGTGCAGGCTCTCCGAAAAGGTCAGTTTGATCTGGTTATTGATTTTCAGGGGCTATTTCGATCTGGATTATTAGGTGCTCTTGCAGGAGCGCCTACACGAGTGGGGTTTGCGCGAGCCAGAGAAGGGGCTACCTGGTTTTACACGCATCATGTTTCACTTCCCAATGATAGAGCTTCAACCTGGCGGTTGCTAGAGGTACATGCCGTGGATCGAAATTTGGCTATGGCTCGATTTCTTGGAGCAGAATCAGGTATACCGGCCTTTCCCTTGCCGCATTTTTCTGAAGACGCTGAAGCGGTCCAAAAGATTTGGCAGTCTGCTGCAGTCGAAGACGAGGACCAACTTATTGCAATAGCGCCTTGGACGCGTTCTGAATTAAAATCTTGGCCACTCGATCGATTTGTAGATTTGGTAACGGAATTGGGGCATTGGTCATACACTCGGGTTGTATTAATTGGTGGACCGTCGGATATGTCTTCCGCCAAGGTGTTTGAAGCTTTAGAATCTCATGGTTTAATCAATCTGGTGGGTCGCTTGTCTCTTCGACAATTACCTCTCGTGTTGCAACGAATGCAACTGGTTATTGGAAATGATTCTGCAGTCATTCATCTTGCTGCGGGAGTAGGGACTTCGGTTCTTGCCATTTTTGGGTCGACTCATCCCCAAGCGACGGGACCCTATCCATTAGAGAAGCATTCTGTTTTGAGGACTGATTTGCCATGTAGCCCCTGCGGGAAGCGTAGGTGTCAGAATCCACAGTATTTGGAATGTTTGAAAAGTATTACCGTTGATGCCATGGTCATGAAGGTGCAAATTCTGTTGGGACGTTCCTCGAAAGGGCAGGTCGCGGTTTTTTGAATGCGGTTGTTCAATCGTAACAGGAGAATGCCAGGCGAAAGTTGAGGATATGAATCCGGTTACGATACATGACAAAACGACTCCTTCAGAATCTAAGTTGGATATCCTGTGTTATGGAACTCCTCTCATTTTAACGGGGCTTATTTGGCTGACCTTTTGGCTTTCCCCAGACTTTTTCCTTTCCTATGTTCTGGAAGAAAAAAGTCGAGAGTACCAAGTCGTGGAACTGATGACTTTTATTTGTGCTTTTATAGCTGGGGTTATATTGTTCTATTCCACCTGGCAATTATGGATCCTCAATAGGCTTTGGGCTGCAGTGGTGGTCGGGATAATGGCTTTGGCCAGCATTTTTTTTGCTGGCGAGGAGATTAGCTGGGGGCAAAGCTATTGGGATTGGGCTACTCCAAGATGGTGGAATCAATATGTTGGGTATGAGACAAATTTCCATAATAGCCAAATTAGTGTGTGGGGATTTCACCAATTGGCATGGGTTTTTCTGTTTGGCATGTTTGTGGTATTTCCGTTGGCCTGGAAATTTCGTCGGTACAGTGGAATTTCCTTGTGTCTAAAACCCGCTGTTCCGGAATGGCCGGTGGTATTTTCTTTTATGGTGGCTTTGTTGTATCGAGAATTGAAAATCCTCTATACCTGGTGGTTTCCTCTGGATCAATTTTTTCAAGAATTTATTTGGGGAATTAATGAACATCGAGAAATGCTTGTGGCGGTTTGTCTTCTTTTTTATGCTCTTTATAGCATGCAGAACGTGGCCAGTTTGGCATCTTTAAAGACGAATAGATAACTTGCTTCATTTTGGGATCAACACATTTGGGACAAATTGACAAAACTAAAATTTCAGGGGTTGTGATCGCCTTTAATGATGCTCCAAACATCAGAAAGTGTTTGGAAAGTCTTCATTGGGTGGATGAATTGGTGGTGATCGATTCCCATAGTACCGACGGGACGACCAAAATCTGCCAGGAGTTTACTCCCCATGTCTTTCACTATCCTTTTCAGGGGTTTGGGGCTCTCCGAAATCAAGCGCTGACCCATGCTTCACATGACTGGGTGTTCAGTTTGGATACTGATGAGCGATCCACTCCCGAGGTTCAGGAAGAGATTGAACGTCTTCTTGAATATACTCCCTCAGCCTACGCCTATAAGATTCCACGACGAAATTATTTTCTTGGTCGGTGGATTAGGCATTGTGGGTGGTATCCTGATTATCGACAGCCGCAGTTATTTCATAAAAAACATATGCGGTACCGAGAGGACTTGGTTCACGAAGGATATGAGTTGAAAGGAACCATGGGGTACCTTCATGCCAGTATTGAACAGATTCCTTTTCGAGATATCGATCAGTTTATCAGAAAAATGGATCGATATACTGATTTACGGGCGCAGGCCATGCATCGCGAAGGTCGGACCTTTCATCCGCATCAGTTGATCTCTCATCCTGTCTTTACGTTTCTGAAAATGTATCTCTTACGTGTTGGGTTTCTCGACCGGAAGCCCGGCCTCATTCTTTCCATTTTATATGCCTATTACACCTTCGTGAAATATGCGAAATTGTGGGAACTGCAAAAGAATGGATCTCCTTTGCATCCCATGCGACAACAGGAAAGCCCCGATGGCCCTTCCTAGTCGAGTCGCGTCTTTGTTCCCTTTTCCCAAACCATTACGAATTCTTCACACCGAGTGCTCCATGGGGATTGGAGGGCAAGAGTATCGCGTATTGTTGGAAGCTCTGGGAATGATGAATCGAGGACATAAGGTCATTGTGGCCGCTCCTCAAGACAGCCAATTGGCCACCTTGGCACAACAAAAAGGGTTACGGGTGCATACCACTATCCCGGGGAACCGAGGCTGGTTGACCTTAGTGCCAGCCTATTTACGCCTTATTCAGCGTCATAACATTCATGTGGTGAATACGCATGGATCCCTTGATAGTTGGACAGCTTCTATGGCAGGACGTATATCTTCTCTACGCCCTTTGGTTATTAGGACACGGCATAAAAGTACCCCTGTTTCACCAACATTTCGGCATCATTTGTTGTACGAAAAATTGCCGCATTTCGTGACAACCACCGGTGAAGCTGTTAGACAGCGTTTGATTCAACACAACCACCTTAACCCGTCTCGGGTTTTTTCTATCCCAACGGGAGTTGATCTGGGCCGGTTTCACCCTCACCCACCACAACAGAAATTGCGAGAGAGGTTAAAGCTAGGAAGTCAAGGTCCTCTTGTAGGAACCGTGACCTTTCTGCGTCCAGAAAAGGGCATCGAGGTGCTGATCGAAGCTGTTGGGATGTTGAACAAATTGTTTCCTGATTTGAAATGTCTGATCATAGGAGATGGTGAAGAAAGAACAAATCTGTACGCCCGAATTCGAGCGCTTGGGCTAGAACAATGTGTCCATATCACAGGATTTCGTCAAGATATACCAGAAATGCTGGCTCTGCTTGACGTGTTTGTTTTACCTTCTTTAGAGGAAGGGATTCCGCAAGCCCTTACTCAGGCGTTAGCCATGGAGCGGCCGGTTGTGGCTACTGCGGTCGGGGGGGTGCCTGAAGTGGTCAAAGATGGTGTGACAGGCCTTCTCGTTCCACCACGGAACCCTCAAATGTTATCAAAAAAAATGGCATTCTTTCTGAATAATCCAACTCTTGGATATCAGATGGGCCAAGCGGGACGACAGGTGATTGAGAAACAATATTCAACTGAACACATGCTAATTCAAACAGAGGCGGTATACCGTCGGTGGTTTGAAGGTAGGAGTTCGGGTTCGCTTCGCTCGTCTTGAGTTTCCCCAGATCATGATAGGCGAAGTCTTAGCATGAACAAATGAGGACTATTTGAAATGGTCTGTGTAACGGGTGATGTTCATCAACGCTCATATCGAGGCACCGACTCGCCGTTCTCTCCTCAAACAGAAGTGGAGTTGGCTTTCAAATATGGCTGTATCGCGCAAAAACATGGAATTAAATTTTCCTTGTTTCTCACTGGAAAAGCCTGTGAGGAAGAACCTCAGGGGGTGAAAAGGCTTGCGGATTTCCCGAACTGTGAAATAGGTGGACATACATATGCAGCTTTTCGTGATCCATGGTCTAGAATTTTCAAGAAGGTGTGGGGGACGCCTTGGGGAACCAAAGCTCATCAGCTTCGGGACATTCAACGGACGATTGAATGCATTGAGAAAGTGAGCGGTCAACGAATCCAGGCCTGGCGGAATCATAGTTATATTCAAACCGCTGATACGGTAAGTCTGTTAGAAAACTGTGGGATTCACCTGGTTTCAGACGAGGTTTCTGATTCGAAGTTGTCGGTGGAATGGGTGACTCCGACTTTCCGGTCTGTTCCCATTAATGTCTTACCTGACCATGAGCATCTGTTGCATGGAAAATATCAGCCCGGAAAAACTAAGCCTGCTCGTCTACAAGGACGCGTTTCCATTACCAAATGGGTGTCTTGCGTGAAAAAGAAAGTTTGTAAGATTGGTGAGGCTGGAGGGACCGCCACAATTTTAGTCCATCCTTTGTGCATGGAAGTTGCTGATGGGATGGTGGCTTTCGAAGAACTTTGTCAGTATGTACAAGAGTTACCCACGTGTTGGATTTCTGAAGTACAATAAACAATTTGAGTGGGTAGTGGCGTAATTATCCGAAAGTATGACAACGAAGATTAACGGGATAATGATGATAGAGACAAGAGTAAGAAGTGTTCTGCTGAGGAAAAAGGGCTGCTTCAAAATTAGATATGCTTTTCCCCAATAACGAATGTTTGGTTGTTTGAGATGAGGAAGACTATTTCCTGTGTGAATGGTGGTCTTGAACGAAGAAAAAACGGTACGAGAAGCTTTGAAATCTGTTAAGTGGATGGATGGAATCATTGTCGTAGATGCCTTGAGTACAGATAAAACCGTGAAGGTCTGCCAAGAATATATGACCAAAACTTCCTCCAGAAAATGGTCGGGTATACCTGGTCAGAAGAATTGGGCTATTCAATATGCATCTTCTGATTGAGTTTTTTGGTTAGACGCAGATGAACAGGAACGACCACAGTTCACAACCGAACATTAAATGTTGTGGTATTCTCAAGAACTCCCTCGATATTCAGAATAATTCATCTCACGGAAAAATTACGGCTAGGGGAATGGCTAAGAGGGAGAGGGTACCCAGATTACTAGCAACGTTTTTTAAGAACAAGTCCGGCTATAATGGGACGGCTGAGGCCCACCCATGGTTTGTGCTTGAGGGGGAGGTCGGTTCGTTCCATAAACCTATGGATCATTTTACCTATGCTTCCCAGCCGCTCCGTGAAGTAAATTTCCAACCTATAAAATTTTGAAAAACTATAGGAGGAAGCACCTGGTACTTCTGCACGGGCGAATCGGGTAAGCTAGGCGTTTTCGGCACGGTAGAAACCGCTGGCTCAATCCTTTTTTCTACAGGGAAATTTTCCAGCATGGGTGCAAAGGTTGAATCCCGAGAAATTGCCGATTGTATGCTGTAATGTATGACCATTTAAATGCCAGTATTGTCGTGGTGGAGCGTTAATGCCAAGGTCTGGTACCTTCCCCTCCCAATTAAGACTCAATGTCCAACAGGTTCCTTCTTCGTTTGATGGTAATTTGTATTGTATCCTTGGACCTGGTTTGGGAGATACCGTCAATGATTTCCGAATTCTTCATGAGCTCTCCAATCTCTATCGCCAAGCGATCCCCATTGTGTATGCCGATCCGCGTTGGAAGGATCTCTATTCAACCGTCCCTGCCTTAAAGGGAGTGTCCATCCGATATCATAGGTCTGCCCCATCGGGGGAACGGGAGGGCAAGGCGAAGCAGAGGCCGTATCACCGGGTATTTCGGGAAATGATCACTGAAATTTGCGAAGAATCTCGTTCTACTAAAGGGTTTGTGGCACTTGGTGCCTTTAAGTGTCTGGATCAATTGGCAAGAAATGAATCCAGTATCTCTATGAAGGGGAGAGCTATTGGGTTAACCATTCCCTCTGAACGTTGTCGCCCATTTTCTCCAATAGGAGATAGTGAAGTTCGGCGGGCCTGTGCCTTTTTGGATGGCCATGGTTTGAAGCCCGGCACCTATGTTGCCATTGCTCCGCATACCTTTGCCGATAAAATGTGGGGTCATGAAGCCTGGGAAACACTTATACAGTGTCTGGTGGAAGGAGGGCCTCTCCCAATCTTGGTTGTTGGCCTTCCGGGATATCCTTCCCTTAAAGGCCCCCTAGTGGTCGAAGCACTGGGTCAACCATTGTCTCTTGTGGCTGGTCTTATTTCCCAAGCTCAATTGTTTGTGGGGTTGGACTCGGGTCTTTCCCATTTGGCAGCCAGCTTTAATATTCCCCTTGTCACGTTAAATCCACAGGGAAGGTTTCCACCTTTTCTTGTTGAGGCCCAATCCCCTTTGAACTGGACCCATTTGACTCCAGGAATGTATGGGAATCAACCCATTTCTCCAACGTCGGTTTTTGAAGTCGTTTCCCGCGCCCTTACACTCGAAAAACCGCTTCAATGTCCCGTATGTCAAAAACTCCCGTATGTCCTGAAGGCTGAAAAAAATCGAATGTTGTATTTGTGTCGCTGTGGGCTTATGTTTCGGGATTTTCAATATCCCAAGAGAGAGGACATCAGTCGGGGAGATATTGTATCCGTGTGTTCTCTCCCAACCAAGGTGCACGACATTCTCAAGATTCGGGAAAACTTGCTCCAAAAAAATATCAAGGGTAGTGGTACAAATGATAAGATGGTGACTATTCAATTCGAACACTGGAACAGCCGTCAACAGTGTCTTGACTCCTTACTTTCCGATCCATCAGCTCGGGAGGTTTGGTGGAATTTTGATGCGGTCCATCGTTTTCTTCAGGCCTGTGGGTGGACGGTGACCGAAAGTCAAGTTCGTCCTATGGTTCCCAAGATAAGAGGGGTATTTTTCATAACAGTAAAAGTAATTTCTTTCTCTCATACTGTACGGGATGAAAAGTTGCAGGTCCCATGGGGGGAAAATATTATTCATGTTCCTCATTCTATATATGAAAAATGGCTCCGATGGGAATGTTTTCAGAAACAAGAAGAGTTAGAGGGGTTAGGGTGGATGTTAACCAATGAAGGTATGGAGCAAGAGGGAAGAGAGATTTTGCGGTTGGCGGTGAGGTTGGGATCACGGGGCCGGAGTATTCGTCGGTTGGTTCGTGCAGAATGGAAAATGCTTCGTCGAAAATTGACTTTTTGAAAATTTTTTCTCGTTAACATTAAAAATGAATTCCTTGACTCACTTTGACGGGTTCATCAGCATAACCTAGAATAGGAGGGCCCCCTCACTTTAAAAGAATTCTCATTTCCGTAATTTTCGTCCCTGGCAATGAAATCGGTCCAAATGGAGGGATGAAGGAGCAACACGTAAACTTACCTGTTAGATGGGAGACCCGTATTGGTGAAAGAATCTATTTCTTGCGCTATTGTTGTTTTCAATGAAGAACGGAACATTAGAGAGTGCATGGAAACCGCACGGTGGATGGATGAAATCGTGGTCGTCGATGCGTTTAGTACTGATGGGACCAAAGAAATTTGTGAGCAGTTTACGGATAAGATCTTTCAGCGGTCTTGGAATGGGTTTGGAGAACAAAAAAATTTTGCGATTCATAAGACCATAAGTGATTGGGTGTTTATTCTCGATGCCGATGAACGCATTAGTTTTGATTTGCAGAGAGAAATCGAAGGAATCCTCGCCTTGACCCGTCAGGATATGCCCGTGGCCTATTCTGTAGCTCGGAGAAATTATTATTATGGGAAGTGGGTGAAACACGCTGGCTGTTACCCCGATTACCAGTTGAGGCTCTTTCGGCGTGGTATTGGGCAACTTGATGATGCTGAGCCGCATAATAAATTTGTGTTTGAAGGAAAAGCCGGTCTGCTCCATTCACCGTTGGAGCATTACACCGAGCGCACCATTAAGGACCACATTCGAAAGTTCAAAAATTTTACGACCTTGGGTGCAAGGGAACGGGCTAAAACAAAGCAAACGGTGTATTGGACTGATTTGGTCATCCGTCCGATTTTTACGTTTTACAAATATTTTCTTGCCCGAAAGGGGTTTCAAGATGGAATGCAAGGGTTTCTGGTCAGTGGGTTTGCCAGCATGTATACCTTCACCAAATATGCCAAGCTATGGGAGAGGAAAAATTATCAGAAAGGCCCTGAGGGATAAGATTGATAGAAAAGCGATTTTTCGACTTCCCAAATTTTTCCTTTCGGTTTCAGTGATTCTCTCAGATGGATAGATGTCTTTAGCGTAAGGCTAAGGGTGGTTGTCCAGGCAAGGCCATTTCATCCTGCTACCAGGGAGTTCTCGCGTACCCCAAAAGTTTTATCGAGAAAACTATGGTGCCCCACTCACTGTGAGGTCAGACCTCCTTCGTGAGCATGCCTGAGACTGGGTTAGAGAAGGTAGCGCTTAGGGTAAGAATTTGAAGGGAATATTGAATAGGGAAAGACAGGCCAATTTCTAGGCCAGCCCAAATTCTCTACATTCATGGAATCTACTGAAATCGGGTGTTCGGAGACCGGCCTCCTTGCCGTGATAAAAGGCCCCGATCGGAAAAATTTTACCCAAACTGCAAGAAAGCCATGCTCGGGAAGGAAGGATTCTTTACTTTTTTCTTCGAAAGGGTTTTAAAGATGGGATAAATGGATTGACCGCCAGTGGGTTACCTAGCCTTTATATCTTTGGGAAATATGCCAAACTTTTCGAAAGTAGATTGCTATCGAGAGAAAAAACTGACAGTACATAGGCCACCTGCTGAGTAAAAGGACTTAAGAAAGGTATATTTTATGGGATAGAAGTTGGAATGTGTGAATCGCCAATTTTTATTGATTGCATCGTGAGAGTAATTTCGCCCTCCTTAAGCCATAACAGCTAAACCGGTTTTCAATATTACTAAATCCTACAAGTTGCTTAGCCAGAAGTTCTTTAAATTCTGTCAATACCTATAGTGATATTTTTCCCTTATACCTTTTTTCTCCTTTGTAGAGATCAAAATGAAAATTGTCATCGCTGCCTGGCACTTAAGAAATCTTAACGTGGGGTTAGGCAGGTACACGCATAGTCTTATTGAAGGTCTTGGTCGGATGGATAGAGAGAATCATTATGAGATTCTGATCCCTGGGGATTCTCATTCTTTTAAGTCTTGGCCGAACATTCGATACCGGTTTTTCCCATTTCCTGTTTTCAAGCGCCGCTTCTGGGAGCAAATTGCTCCCTTACTGATCGGACGCTATGATCTCATCCATTTTCCCTACGATTCGTGTCTTGCGATTAAGCGGGGAAAATTTGTCGTTACCCTCCATGATGTGAAACCACTGCTCTTTCCAAAACCTTCGAAAATATTTGATTGGAAAAGATTACTCAAAAAAATGGTTCTTCCTCATCCCTTAAGGCAAATTGATCATATTGTGACGGTGTCAGAATGTTCGCGAAGGGATATTATGGAACGGCTTGAGGTCTCTGGTGACCGCATTACGGTGATTTATCAGGGAGTAGATCTTGAACGCTTTTCCCCTCATGTGCGTTTTCAAGTTGAGGAAGGCTCGGTGACTCCCTATGTCCTGTGTGTGGCTGGTGCCGATCCAACCAAGAATGTTAAAAATCTCATTATCGCCTTCTCTCTGCTTCCTGCTGAGATACGAGAGAGGCATCATTTGGTTCTCGTGGGGGATGTTGGTCGGCAAGGGGAGATTCGGCAAATGGTGAAGCAGCGAGAGATAGAAAAACAAACGGTGTATACCGGCGTTGTATCAGATGAACGTTTGGCTTCCTTATACCAACAGGCTTCGGTGTTTGTGTTTCTTTCATTATATGAAGGGTTTGGACTTCCTGTTTTAGAGGCCATGGCATGTGGGTGCCCCGTCATATCTTCCAATACGTCGTCTCTTCCGGAGGTAGTGGGCGATGCAGGGATTTTGGTTGATCCGTTGGATATTTCTGCCATAGTTCGTACGATGGAACGAGTGCTGAATGATACCCATTTGGTGAAAAACCTAAGGATGGCAGGAATAGCACGAGCCCAAAAATTCTCTTGGGATACAACAGCCAAGGCAACCGTGAATCTTTATGATAGAGTCGTGAATTCATGATTCTCCCCAATTCATTTCTTCCCTCAGAGGAATGAAAGGGTAGGAAAATATTAGAAGGGAATCTTTGTCAACCGAAAATTACGAGATGTCACAACCTTTACCGAAGCGCATCTTGATTATCGCTATACGAGCCATTGGCGATATTGTTCTTATCACTCCACTTCTTCCTCTCCTCAGAAAACGATTTCCCACTTCCTATCTGGCCCTTTTAGCTGATGGGCCAAGTGCACAGATCTTTGAAAACAATCCGCATCTTGATCAGTTGTTCATTATTGATCGGTCTTCTTCCAACCAATTACCGTGGCTTGCTCGTGTACAATTATGGGTAAAGCTTGTTTCCATGCTGAGAAGACAAAATTTTGATATTGTGGTTGATCTTTTCAGTGGTCCCCGGAGCGCGATACTTGGGTATATCAGCAAGGCCAGGGATCGTTATGGCGAGGACTTTCGGAAAAGAGGTCGTGGACTTTTCTACAACCATCCCATCTCAATATCCAGAGATGGAAGGCATATCGTTGAACAAAAGCTGGATCTCATTCAACCGTTAATAGGTAAGGTCGAACCGAAGGGTTCTGGCCTGGAACTGTATCTCACCGATGAGGAGAAGCGAACAATTAAACCTCTTTTATGTTTGCCAGAGAAAAAGTGGCACAGAATGATTGGATTAGTTCCCAGTGCCGGATCTATATGGCGGGTTTGGCCGCCTAAACGGTTTGCCGAGCTTGCCGATGCACTGGTCGAAACCTATGGCGCGGAGATTGTTTTATTGGGAGGGAAAAGCGATCACCCAGTTTGTCAGCGGATATGTGACTTCATGACCAATACGCCTCTCGATCTATCGGGGAAAACGACCTTGCGAGAACTTATGGCGGTTATGGCAGAGCTCGATCTGGTGATCTCAAATGTGACAGGGCCTCTGCATGTCGCGTCAGCGTTTCCCAAACCGAAAGTGATCGGACTTTACGGTGCGGCCGACACTGTTCAATATGCTCCTTGGGGAGCGAATGTGACGATGCTAACCAAGGGCACACCAGGAGATGCCTTTTGGAACAATGTGGATTATCAACGAGACTATGATTTTTTACTCCAGATTACTGTTGCAGATGTTCTCAAGACTGTTCGTAGTGTCATGCAGGAATGGTCCAGGGCGGATGAAGCCATTCTCAAGAAAAATGTATAATGCCATTTGTTCGTTCCAGTCTTCCCTAAAGTGGGTAATTGGCTGAGTTGGGTATTTAAAAGTCTGATGCCCCCTTTAGGGTGAGACTTTAGGAAACTCTAGTAGACTGCAGGAGGTTCAAGGTTAATTGAGCAACTTTCCGAAACTGGTTCGGTTTCTTTTCGATTCCTGGTTGCCGTGGGTAACGTTCGTTGTGGTAGGCGTCGTATGGGGACTGCCTGGGGTTCCCTATTACCAAGATTGGTTGCCGTATGGCTATGATTTGGGGGGTCCAGCTTTGGTGGCCCTGTACATGGCATTAGGATTTTTAAGTCTGGGAATGTTTGGAATGGTGACTGGATTGATGGGCTTGGAGAAATCTCGGGAGCAGCGTCATCGAGCCCTTCTCCTTGGAGGAGGAGGTGTTGTTCTCGCGTGGGCTTTTGGGGGGCTGTATATGATTTTGATGGATATTTCCTTAAGCTTGGTATGAGCCAAACTCTTCTACAATCTGAATCGGTCAAGCCTGCTCTCGCTGTGGTAAGGGTTGGAGGTCTTCACTACCCGTGTTGGGTGCATCTTTTGTGGTCAATAGCTTTTGGTGTGGGCATGATTATTTTGATCAAATGGTTCACCGCACTTCCTGAATGGCAAGATGTCATTGCCTCGGAGAACGGCCCTATTGAGAGAATGAGTGCGGCGCTGTGGTTCATGGCGTTTATCTGGTGTTTGGCAGCAGGGTGGTCTCAAAATTCTTTGAGAGTAGAATGGTTAGGATTGGCAACTGTTCTGCTTTTACTAGGGTTGCGAGAATTGGATGCTCATGTTTGGATTACGAGGTGGAACCTTGATAAGTTAACCAATTATTGGAATCCTCAATTTCCATTAAACGAACGGCTGCTGGTGCTTGTGTTGATGATTTTGCCCTGTGTTGGTGTGGCAGGTATTCTCTTGCATCGGTTAAGTCAACGACTTGGTCCGGCTTGGGCAAATAGAAAAGCATGGGTGGGCCAGATGGCCCTGGGAATTTCCATGCTGCTAGTCTGCATGATATTAGACAAAGCCGGACCCTATTTTCTTCCGGTGATCGGGCTCCAGCATAGGCAAGTACTGATGATGGAGCTTGAAGAAATGTTGGAAGGTACCCTCGCCCTCTACACAGTTTCTATCCTGTGGCCCTATTGGCAAGAGGCTCTATTTGGTCAGGACCATAGTCCGGAACGGGTGTAATATGTTTGATCAGGATTGTATTGAAAGCAGTGTGTGCAGGGATGTGGGGAAGGTTTCATCTCACCCTGAGGATCTGTTGGTTCAAGAATTGGTATGAATCGGATTCTGCTGATAAAGCTTCGATATATTGGAGACGTGGTGTTGTGTACACCGTTGTTGCCACTCATCAGAAAACATTTTCCTGATGCCAAACTTACCTTTCTCGTAAATCCTGGTACAGAGGGTGTTTTATGCGGAAATCCCTATCTGGATGAGGTCATGATTGTGCCTCGCCAAGGATGGATGAAGCAATGGGCGTTTATCCGGGGACTTCGAAAGAGAGGGTTTGATGTGGTGCTGGATCTGACGGATGCTGACCGATCAGCCTTGCTGTCGTGGTGGAGTGGAGCGTCAGTACGAATAGGATATAACCGGGAAAAACGATGGCGGGGAACGTGCTATACACATGTACTTCCTTCCACCTATGGCTCCATGCACATGGTGGATTATCATGCACAGGCGTTGGTTCCTTTGGGAATTGTGGAGGCGGTTGGGCTGCCTGAACTTTTCGTTGGAGAAGAAGAGAGGCAAAAGAGTGAACGGTTGTTGGTGGGGTTGCCGTCAGCCACTCAGTTCCTTGTCCTCTTGCACCCTACGGCCAGATATGTATTGAAAGCCTGGCCGTTAGAACGATTTGCGGCATTGGCCGATTGGTTAGTCGGACAAGGCGCTCAAGTTGCCATAATTGGAAGCCAGCAAGAGTGGCTTATAGGCCAACAAATTGTGAATGTGGCAAGGAAGAAACTCGTCAATCTCATGGGGCAAACCCCGATTCCTGAGTTGGCTGGGTTGATGAAACGTAGTGGCCTCTTGATTGCGAATGACGGCGGACCGCTTCATATAGCTGCAGCTGTGGGTTGTCCA
>JAZFZJ010000108.1:0-2607 GCA_036443915.1 Nitrospirales bacterium | reverse complement strand
GGATTGTTGTGTTGATTTGGTGTGGTGTGGTGGTGAGTGTGGTCGGTGGAATCGTGCCCTTGGTGGTAGCGGGAGCCTCATGGAGCGAAATGTTGGTGGTGGCGAGCTTGCTTGTCGGGATGGATGTGTTGATGTTGTGGGTGTTGTATGGGACCGGCTACACCATAACACCTGATCGACTCTTCATCCGATGCGGACCTTTTGCCTTTCATGTGACCTTACATGGTATCGATTCTATCACTCCGACGAGGAGTCCTTGGTCCAGCCCAGCTTGTTCGTTGGATCGGTTGAAAATTGTGTATGGTCTTTCCCACCAGAGTATCATGATTTCTCCGGCAGATAAGTCAGGGTTTCTTGCCGCTATTGTGCAACAGTGTCCTTCCTTGATTGTTCTTCACAACCAGGTACGGAAAAAGGCTAACCCCTCTTCCGTTTCGTTAGCTCAGGCGATTCAGCCGCAGACGATCGTGTAAGCCAACTCGTACTCCTTGTTTTTACGCGTAACCCTTTATTCGTTTGGGCAGGTGCGATCCAGCATGTAATACACTGGACAAAAACCTGTGAACCCGCTTTGGAGAAGGGTCACTCCCAGTATTCCCGGAAAAAGAAGCCACAAGGGATTCACGTAAAAGCCCAGGACGACTCCGGCGGTGATGAGGGCTCCGACGATACCATCATGAATTTGGCGTTTTCGCTTCATCATAGTAGCCTCCTATGGGTTGTGGATGACGTATGGTATACCGATTGATGGCAGCCTTCAATCTCGAGATTGGGAACGCCTCTCCCTAGCCCTATCCCGTGTTCAGCGGGTACAATCAGTGCTGATCACGGCGGAAAAGTTCAAACCGCCTCTCTAGGAAAGGGAGCAGACGCACGACTATGTTGCCAGACCTTCAAGCCATCCAACCTCTTCCCAACCTGACGGGAGCCTCTCAAAAACTCCACACACGGCTTTGCCGGTTGGTGGGGCAAGCCGTGGCCGACTTCAACATGATTGAAGAGGGCGATCGGGTCATGGTGTGTCTTTCAGGGGGCAAGGATAGTTATGGGATGTTGGATATCTTACTGTCCATGCAATCCCGGGCGCCCATATCCTATGAACTCATTGCGGTCAATCTGGATCAAAAACAGCCGGGATTTCCCGAGCATATTCTTCCAAACTATCTGAGCAAGCTTGGGATTCCCTTTCATATTGAAGAGCGGGATACCTATTCAGTGGTCAAACGGCTCATCCCCGAAGGGGACACGACCTGTTCACTTTGTTCACGGCTGCGTCGCGGCATTCTCTATGGATTCGCTGAAAAACTGGGTGCGACCAAGATTGCGCTGGGGCACCACCGGAATGACATCATGGAAACGGTGTTGCTCAATTTGCTGTTCAACGGCACGCTCAAAGGGATGCCACCAAAACTCCGCTCTGATGACGGGAAACATATCGTGATCCGTCCCTTGGCCTATGTCAAAGAAGCCGATTTGGCCCGTTATGCAGAATTGAGAGAGTTTCCGCTCATTCCCTGTGACTTGTGTGGTTCTCAAGAAAACTTGAAGCGAAAAGAAGTGAAAACGCTCATCCACGATTGGGAAAGGCGGTATCCCGGATCTGGAGATAGTCTGTTTGCAGCTTTGTCAAAAGTTATTCCCAGCCATCTTTTGGATCGACGACTCTTTGATTTCACAACCTTGTCGGGTCGTCATAGATAAGTGGTTTCATCGTAGTCTCATGACCATGGCCCATACTCTCATTGCCCCTGGAGGGATGGCCCTTTCCCATTTCCCTTTCCGGCATCTGCAGTAATGGTGGCGCCCAACGGTGCGCCGTCATTAATTCCACTTCCTCCTGTCGGGATGAAATCTGGCTTCTGCCATTAAGCTCTTGAACGTTTAGGTTGGATGGACCGGTCCAATCAATCAGAAAGGGCGAAAATTTTGCTGGAGATGGAATGTGTTCCATTCACGGTATTTCAATTGCCGGAGGAGGCGTTAATTTTTAGACGATTGAACCATCATGCGGGCCTCAGATAAGGAGAGGAGGGGTGTTTTCAGAACCTGTTGTGCTCGGCTGATGTCTAAAGACAAGTCTTTCGGGCGCACGAGCCCGGATTCGTCAATGGTCCCACGAAGAATGTTCGCCGTTGGGGTGGCACCAAAATGTTCTAAGAGACTGCCTCCGAACTCCCATCGATTCAAGGATTGAGGCCCTGCCACATGCAGGATTCCAGGAAGGTCCAACTCCGCGAGTTCTAACAACGCCTCGGCCAAATTTTCTACCCAGATCGGACAACGGAATTCATCCACAAACAATCGGATGGGTTTGTCTGTGGAGGTGGCCCGTAACAACCCCTGGCTCTGACGATCAGGGTGACGAAGATCATACAGTAACGAGGTGCGAATAATAGTGGCCTGTGGGTTGAGGGAATACACGAGTGTTTCGGCTTGTGCTTTGGCGATCCCATAGGGATGGAGGGGATTCGGGGAATGGTCTTCCGCGTAGGGTGCAGAGGTCCCATCAAAGATTTGATCCGTGGAGAGATGGATGAATCGGATGCGGCGTTCTGCGGTCTGCATAGCCAAAAATCCGGCAGCGGGGATAATGGCCTCTTGTCCGCT
>JAZFZJ010000107.1:0-19728 GCA_036443915.1 Nitrospirales bacterium | reverse complement strand
TTTAACTGGTAAGAATCCCTTTACCAAAACCAGGGGTAATGGGGGGGAAAGCACGATCTGTCACAATCGAAAATGGACACATTTTCTTATATGTTACACATATGAAATTAGTTGGCTTTTTTAAATTATGACGACGTATTTTCTAAAACAGAATGCAGGACTACACTTAAATCAACAAGATTGAAAGGTTTTGCGACCCTCCCCTTAAATCCATACTCTTGGTAATTAGCCAGTACAGGGTCATTCGAATACCCACTTACGACAATGGCTCGCACGTGTGGATCCATCTGTAAAAGTTTACGAATGACATCTTTCCCACCTAAGCCTCCAGGGATCGTTAAATCGAGAATGACCGCCGAAAATGGGTCTCCCGATTCTTGGACCTGGCTAAAAATCTTCAGAGCCTCCTCCCCATCTTTGACCGTTTGATAACGATATCCACACGTTTCTAGCATTTCACCCAGGACTTTCCGAATTTGAAGTTCATCATCCATGATTAAAATTTTTCCTTGCCCGACTTTGATATCAACTTTGGATGATTCTTGCACAATTTTTTCGGTTGGGTGGCCCGGTAGAAAAATTGAAAATTTACTACCTTTCTCCAACTCTGACTCCACACACAACACACCACCATGGTTCTGGATAATAGAATAGGAAGTAGCCAAACCCAGCCCAGATCCGGAAGGTTTTGTTGTAAAATAAGGATCAAAGATCTTTCCTAGATTTTCTTTAGAAATCCCAATTCCATTGTCTATGAAAGAGATTTTCACCCATTGATCAGAATAAACAACCAAATGCCCCAAACCCAAGAAATCTATCTCATCACCCTCCACATTATGGGCTTCAATGAGGCATTCCCCACCTTCTTCCATCGCTTGACGCGCATTGAGTGTAAGGTTGTGAATCACTTGGCAAATTTGGCCTAGATCAACATTAACCGCTAAGAGTCCATCTGCAACATGAAAGACGGGCCTGACATTAGACCCGGCTAATACCAAACAGACATTATCTTCTAATACTTTCTTCAAGGGGACGACCTTTTTGACTGGCGCCCCACCTTTCGCAAAGGTAAGAAGTTGACCGGCAATTTCTTGGGCTCTCAAAGAAGCTTGTTCGGCTTCAGAAATTCTATTAAAAATTGGATGCGACGTGTCTAACGAATATTTGGCCAAAGACAATTGCCCCAAAATCGCTGTGAGCAAGTTATTAAAATCATGGGCAAGTCCTCCGGCTAAAAGCCCAAGCGACTCCAATTTTGCCCCTCTTAGACGCTCCTCCTCCCATTTCTTTCTTTCGGTCACATCCTGAGCAATACCAATAACTCGATGAACATTTTCAGAGTAATCTTTCATTGGAAATGTTCGATTATGAATCCATCGAACGTCATTTTCCTTGGTGACAATACGGTATTCAATATCAAGGCTGTTTCCATCAATTCTCTTTAAAAAAAGATTTTCCACTCGAAGTCGATCTGCGGGAAAAACAACGGTCAGCCAATCGAAAGGATTATTCATAAGTTTTTGAGGATTTGCCCCCCAAAGGCGCTCATAAGCAGGGCTCACATAGACCATTCGTTGGAGTGGCACATCCCATATCCAAAAAACACTATCGACGGTTTCAGCCAATTGTCGAAATTTTTCATCGCTTTCTTTAAAAGCCAGTTCTGCTGTTCGCACATCTGTAATATCTCGACAGATCAGTAATACCGTTAAACTATGCTTACCAATGGCTGGCTCGGGGAAAAGTCGTATTTCAAAAAATTTCATCCCTTGAAAAGTTGGGTGGGATATCTCAATAGTCTCTGACGTACCATTTTTCAAAACATGACCAATTTTCATTTCAAAGATATCCGCAACTTTTTGAGACAACCCTAATTCTTTAAGCCGTTTTCCCAAATATTTTTCAGGAGGAAGTTGGTCAGGACTATCCCACCATCGGTTTAAATACAGAATCCGATTTTTGTGATCAATTCTTCCAATAATATCCGGAAGATTTTCAGTCAATGATTGTAGCTCTCGATCCCAGCGACCTAGCTCATCTTTGACTTGTTGGTAGTTGGAAATCTCCGTTAACATGCCATGGCAGACTTTGTCATGGTTGCTTTCTACCTTAGACAGCACACTATTTTCCTGAATCCACACCACACGATTTCCCTCGCCAAGCATTCGATAATCCAAACGAACGACGGCAGGTATATGGGGTTGGTTTTCCCAGACCCTGAGAAACATATTCCGGTCTTCAGGGTGTATTCGGCGAAAAAAGGCTCTGGAGTCCAAGAGTAATTGTTCTGGGGTCAGGCCAAGGAGAACATGAACATGCGGGCTCACAAACTGAAACTTCCGATCCAAGCCCTTTTGAACACACCGATAGGCTACCATCGGAACATGCTCGAAAAACGAATTCAAGGCTTGTTCAGGATCATCCATAGGGCAAAATTATTCTAGAGCTTTCTAAAAATAACATCAAAGCCCAATCGAGGGTATTGTACCAATTCTCCGTTAGGAGAAAAGGGTTTCAGAGTCTAAACCGGATTTAATCTGTTGAGGAGGAGGGGACGCAAAAGGAAAAGATCCGACGGGGTGTTCATGGTCATAGGGAATATGGAGGGGTAATTGAATTTGAAAGCCAAGAATGGAATTCTCGCTAGTCAACAATCGAAAATTTCCAGAATGGCGCTGAATAATCTGATTGGCGAGAATGACCCCTTGCGCCATAGAAGGATCATGAATATTTTCCAAAGAATCATCAAAGTCCCAACTTTGCACTGAGACCAGTGTGAGGTGCGGAGCAGGAAGATCTGATTTCCATCCTATAGCAACCTGAAACCAATTTTGACCCATGACTTGGGAATCGGCTTTTGTTTCAATAGTTAAGGTACCTGTCAATTGGCTTGCATCTTTGAGGAGAAATAGGAGCCCATTGAAAATGGCTTGCATGAGCTCTTGCCGATCCATTCGTATCATCGGGATTTGAGGACTCAATATTTTCTCAATCATAATATGATGATAGGTAGGATTGCTGGCTATGAATAACAGGCAGGAGTCAATGACATCGTGGATATGAATTCTTTCACTCAATGAGCTCGATAAGGGCTTGACATATGCCCGGATCTCTTTTGTTAACTCTTCAATCTTTCCCAGATCTTCCCCAACAATACGATGAAGCCTATCCATAAATTCCCCATCATGTTGCCGCATTTGTGCGACTTGAACAAACGCTTTAATTGACACCAATGGATTATGCAGTTCCTGGGTCAAGCCATCCGCCATCGCTTCAAGGGAGCGCAACCGATCAACTTGGCACAACAAATTTTGTGACCGATGATTTTCCTCACGTAGAATGGCATTCTCCAGGGCTAAGGCAGATTCTTGGATAAGCGTATCCCAAACCGTTTTTCCGCCCAATGTTCGAATCACCTCATCCGAATCAGGGCCAAAGGCCAAAAAGCCCAAAAGTTGGTTATTTCCAAAGATGGGGTAAAAAAATTCCAACCCGGCCTCTTCCAGTTCTTTGGCAATCCGATTTTCCCATTCATCAGAAATGTCCAATTCTTTCATGGATAGCCTTGCCTGGCCCACTAATAACCATTGTGGGAGATCATCAGAAATCGCCCATCCATTCTTAATTAAGGGATGATCTTGAGAAAACCCAATCGTTGAAATTGCCTTATACCGGTTCTCTTTAACTCGTAAAATAAAGATGGCGGCTTTGGATGTTTTGGCCCCCTTCCCCAGTGTTTTCAAAATTGCCTCTCCTAATTCGGGAACGTTTTGAAAGTTGGTGACTTCCGATGAAAATTTGGCCAGAGTTTGAATTCGTAATTCCCTTCCTTTCATGATGGTTCTGGCCACCGCCCCCTTTGTCCCAACTTTCATTTGAAACGCCGCCACGACCGTCAGGAGGTGGAAAATTAGTTGAATTATGGCAAATTGAAGATTAATCGTTCCAAAAACCCATTTTTGGGCAAGTAAAAGAACAGGGTAAATGGGCTGGGAAAGCAGTAACAACAACGCAAAATAGGAAAATCCTTTTTCAACGTAGACTGAAAATTCTAACCAATGAAATCGCAATAGGGTATACGCCACAATGGAAATATAAATTCCAAACCCCAGAGTTCCGTATGGAATTATTTCAATTCCATACCAAAGTGGGTAGTTAGTAGCTCCCCCAACATAACCAATCGTGGATCCAATGAGTAGATAGAGAAATTGTCTTCGTGGCAGACCCCTTTCTCTTAAATACCCTTGAACAAGAAGCACGTGGGCAACAACCACAAGGGCGATCCACCAGATTAAACAAAAATGAAAGGCGATACCTGGGACACCCCAATGTGGGAATAGAGAAATAGGTTGGACGCTTTGTATATACAGGGGCGTAGCATCAAACACCAGAAATATTCCACCAAAACCATAATTCCACTTAATAACCTTATCCCACGAATGTTCCTTATGAAGTAAATACAGAACATGATGCAAAAAGGTGATAGGGATAAAAATGGCGCCGGCCATCAAGAGGCGAAGATTAAATAGGGCATAGACCTCGGAATCAGAAATCTGCCACGCAAAATATCCAAAGCTCCAAATAGCAGTGGAAATTCCAAATAGGCCAAACGTCCAATGTCGAGGATCTTTGGGAGAGCGAAAATAGATAAAAGAGGCGAGTCCAATGGCTGCTAGACCATTAAGCAGACCACTAATAGCAAATAATTCCATAGGCTTGGGAATTGAGGAAAGAGTCGAAGGCTCAGAAAACTATCACCGATAAGGTCCTCAATCAGGACGCCAGACCAACCAAATGATGGAAGACCTTACCCTATGTGGCTAAGATTACGCCCAACCACATAAATGGTCAAGTGTTCTTAGTAAAATTTCTCCCATACCTCCGAAAATTTAGTGAAAAAATCACAGAAAAACTGGAATAAGCAGGGCCGCGTCTACCATTTAAAAGAAACAGAATCTATTGAAAACTTATTTCAAATACAGGAACTCGCTACCAGGTAAGAGGGTTAACCCTGATAGGGTTCGACTGTTATTCGGTCTAGCCGGTGAACGATCCACCAATACAGCATGAAGACCAGCCTGTTGAGCTCCTTCATAATCTTCAAGCACGTCGTCCCCTACATGAAGGGCTTCGTGTGGAAGGAGCATGTGTTGATCCAGTGCATGAGAAAAGATCTTTTGGGCAGGCTTGACGGCACCGGCTAGACTGGAAAGGGTCACAGAATCAAAAAAACCATCTAATCCCAACGCCCGAAAAAGTTGAAAAAATCTGGTATCAAAATTAGAAATAATCCCCAGCTCAAAACCCTCAGTTTTCAACTGGGCTAACACTTCCATGGTTTCTGGGAAAAGTTCCCAATGAGAAGGTTGACTAAAGGCTTCAAATACCTCATCAAAAAAATCATCAAACCCTTCGAACATTCCCACTCGATAAAAAGCGCCATGTACCACATCAAACCACCATAAACGCTCACACTGTTTAAGTTTTTCTATCTGATTAACGGAAAAAATTGGCGAAGGCATTGACTTCATCGTTTCCTTAAAGGCCACATTAAGATCTTGAATCATGGCCTTGGTATCTGGAACGCCATACTTCTTGGCATAGGTAATATAGACCTCTCCCACGGAACCCTTCACATCAAATAACGTTCCGACAGCGTCAAAAAATATGACCTTAATTGGGGAAGGTTTCATTTAGCATGACTCTCATGAATTCATGTCAAAAAATATCGAGGGAATGATGGCCAAATTCAGCAGAGTGAGACACATACCAAGACGACTGCCCACAGGCCAACTAGGGGATAGAAAAAGAATGGAGTGCTATCAGGTGGGACAAGGCAAGGAACTAGAGCACGAATCTACAACCAGTGGGGCATTACTTCTTGTGGCCTTTTTCACGCCTGACATGCTCTAACCTTTTGACCCGGCGTCGATTTTTTCGGTGCTTCCTTCGTAATTCACGATCTTTTTCACGACCACGCGGCATGAAGGTTCCTCCTTTTCATTAGAAATTCCAATGCTTTCATCCTATACCATAGGTATTGTTTGCGGAACAAGAGCCCATATTGCAGGCCCTTAGAACGCATGCTAACATCGAGCCGCTTCAAGAACCAAATCGTATGTCATCTCCTCCTTTACACAAAACCTATAACCCCCATGATGTTGAAAAACGGTGGGGAACCTATTGGATAGAGCATGGTCTGTTCGAGCCACATTTGACAAACAATAACCCCTCATTTTGCATCGTCATTCCGCCACCTAACATCACGGGCTCCCTCCATATTGGCCACGCACTCACGTATACGATCCAAGACATTCTTATTCGGTGGAAACGAATGCAGGGCCTCAGGACCCTTTGGCTACCTGGGACAGACCATGCGGGAATTGCCACCCAAAATGTCGTCGAGCGTCAACTCAAGGAGGAAGGGGATTCCCGGGAACATTTAGGCCGGGAAGCCTTTATTGCCCGTGTATGGGCATGGAAAGACCAATCTGGCGATACCATTATTGGACAACTGAGACAATTGGGGGCTTCCTGTGATTGGAGCCGTTTACGATTCACCATGGACGAAGGCCTCTCCCTTGCCGTGCGAGAGGTGTTTGTCCGTCTTTTTGAAGAAGGATTAATTTACCGTGGGGAACGCTTAATTAATTGGTGCCCACGCTGCCTCACGGCTCTTTCCGACATTGAGGTGGAACACGAAGACATCAAGGGAACACTCTATCACCTCCTCTATCCCTTAGCTGATAATCCTCAGGTATCTCTCACCATCGCCACCACTAGACCCGAAACCTTATTGGGAGACACTGCCGTCGCCGTCCACCCGGAAGACCCACGTTACCAACAGTATATCGGCAAACAGGTTCGACTGCCTCTCACAACACGAACGATCCCTATCGTAGCCGATTCCATCCTTGTTGATCGTGAATTTGGAACGGGGGCCGTAAAAATAACACCCGCCCACGATTTTAACGATTTCGAAGCGGGAGAACGACATGGGCTCCCTCGAATTTCTATCCTTGATCATCATGCCCAGATGAATCCCCTACCCTTGGAAGAAGCTCAGGTAGATCCAGACCTTCGAATCTCCCTAAGTGGTAAATCGGTGCAAGAAGCTCGGTCAATAGTCATCGACGCCCTTCAACAGCAGGACCTTCTCCTGAAAGCAGAAGATCATACTATGGGGCTTGGCAAATGTTACCGGTGTAAAACCGTGGTCGAACCATATTTGTCACCACAATGGTTCGTCAAAACCGAACCATTGGCAGCGCCTTCAATTCAAGCCGTTGAAACCGGTGAAATTCGCATTATTCCCGAAGGTTGGAAAAACAATTATCTGGGATGGATGCGGCAAATTAAAGATTGGTGTATTTCTCGACAAATCTGGTGGGGGCATCAAATTCCCGCCTGGTACTGTCAATCTTGCAATAAAGACCATTTACTCAAATCCCCTCAGGGTGCTGAGACAAAACCTGGTGAGGGAAACCTGTCTGAGTCCCTCAACATGAGTTGTTTTATCACTTCGGACGCCCAACCCATTGTTTCCAGAACAGAACCGCTGGTCTGCCCCCAATGCGGTGGGTCTAATTTGTTTCAAGACCCAGATGTGTTGGACACGTGGTTTTCTTCTGCCCTCTGGCCATTTTCAACTCTGGGTTGGCCAAAACAGACGGAAGACTTCCAAACCTTTTATCCAACGTCCACTTTAGTCACCGGTCTGGACATCCTGTTCTTTTGGGTGGCCAGAATGATCATGTTGGGGCTAAAATTTACGGGAACAGTCCCGTTCCGGGACGTGTACATTCACGCCTTAGTCCGCGACGCCGAAGGCCAGAAAATGAGTAAATCCAAGGGTAATGTCATCGACCCCCTCACCAAAATGGGGCAATACGGGACCGATGCCCTGCGATTCACTCTAGCCTCCATGGCCTCTCCAGGACGGGACATCAAACTTGCCGAGGAACGAATTGAAGGATATCGAAATTTTGCGACCAAAATTTGGAATGCCGCTCGCTTCATTCAACTCCATGTAGAGGGAACCAAGACCCCCGCTCCGCCAGAGTCTCGTCCATTTCCGGATCGATGGATATTGAGTCGCTTGAACTATTCCATTCTTGAAGTCACAAAAGCCTTAAATAACTATCGTTTTGACCAGGCCGCTTCCTGCCTCTATCAATTTATCTGGCACGAATATTGTGACTGGTTCATTGAGTTAGCGAAACCTAGCCTTCAACAAGAAACCCACCCAGATGCTTCCGTAACTCGGCACACACTCTTAGAATCATTCGAAGTCATTCAACGTCTCCTCCACCCAATCATGCCATTTATTACCGAAGAAATTTGGCAGTCCTTCCCCCACAATGGCACGTCCATTATGACTCAACCCTTTCCCACTGAAAACGCTGACTGGGTCGATGCAGAAGCCGAGCAAGCCTTTGCACGACTTCAAGACTTTGTCACCACAACTCGAACCGGCCTGGCACTGCTCAATATTCCCAGCAATCAAGCCGATCAACTGTGGGGCGACACCACTAACGATAAGGACACCGCTTGTCTCCAGGCTCTCAAGCCGCATGTCGAATCTATTCTCCGCTCAAAACTCCATCTCACTGAATGTGAGGGTTGGCCTTCTGGCAATATCTTGCGTTTGGTAACCAATAGTCTGACCGTCGGCATACCCGTGAAACCAGATAGGGATCTTCACCAAATTGTCAAAAAAGTTCAAAAACACATTATCGAGAAAGAAAAGGAATACGCTCGACTTCAAGGCCGGGTCTCCTCTCCAGCATTCCGAGAAAAAGCAGAACCGTCAGTGATTCAAGAATCAGAAGCTCGTCTCGTAAATCTTCGCCAAGAGTTGGCCTTACTGACTAACAGCGAACAGCAACTGGCCACCATGTTATAGCTATTTTCAAAATCCAGAAACCACACGACATCCCTAGCAATGCCTTCTTTTAATGATGGAAATAGTTATTAATGGCTACCGGTTCTCCCGCAGCACCGCCACATCACTCTCATATTCGACGAATTGTTCAAGCCGCGCTAGAGGAAGACCTGCATTTTGGGGATCTGACATCCAGCATACTCCTTTCCGATGCCATGGAGGCCAAAGCTCAAATCCTCGCGAAGGAGCGCATGGTTGTGGCAGGCTTGGCCGTCGCCCAACAAGTCTTTCACGAGGTGGATACTTCTCTAAAACTGACATTCCATAGGAATGATGGGGCTACGGTCTCGGCGTTAACACCACTTTTGACTATCACAGGAAAGGCTCACTCGCTCTTGCAAGCGGAACGCGTGGCCCTCAATTTTTTGCAACGACTTTCCGGAATCAGCACCCTTACACGTCAATTTTGTCGGGCCGTCCAAGGATTGGCTGTTGCCATTGTCGACACTCGAAAAACCACCCCAGGCCTACGAGCCCTAGAAAAATGGGCCGTTCGCCTAGGAGGGGGTCGCAACCATCGCTTTTCCCTCTCCGATGGCATTCTCATCAAAGATAACCATCTGACACTTCTCTCAGCCAACAAAATCACCCTCAGCCAAGCCTGCCTCTTAGCCAGACAACAGGCTTCCCATGGACTTCGTATATGCGTGGAAGTAGAAACCTTGTCCCAGGTTCGACAGGCCTTAAAAGGAAAAGCGGATGTCCTCTTATTAGATAACATGACACCAACCCAAGTTCAGCAGGCCATGAAGGTCATAAAGGGCCAAGCATTGGTGGAAATCTCGGGGGGTATCACGTTGAAGAACATTCGGGAGATGGCCAAGGCTAGACCAGATGTCATTTCCATTGGGGCGCTGACGCATTCCGCCCCAGCAATGGACCTATCAATGAAAATCGTTCCACTTCGATCCAACATAGGCTAGACGACACGTTTATCCTCCATCTCATCTCTGCCCTCAAAGAATTCGTGTTATCCCGCACAACCTTAGCCGCCCTCCTTCCCACCAAAAAACTTGACGAATCTCTTTTTGTCTTTGATGAGTTGCCTTCCACCAATGCCTTTGCGCTAGAACTAGCCAAGAAACATGCGCCCTCGGCTACGGTCATTCTGGCCGACAGACAAACAGCAGGGCGAGGCCGATGGGCCCGATCTTGGTTCTCTCCACCATCCGTCAATATTTACGGATCCCTCATTTTTTACTTCAAAAACCCCTTTCAAGCAGCAGGATGGATCCCCTTAATGGCCGGTGTGGCAATTGCGGAGGCCATAGAGGACACCACCGGAATCGCCATCGCCCTAAAATGGCCAAATGATGTATTGATAGCTGAACAAAAGTTAGGGGGTATTTTATGCGAATCCTTTAGTAGAGGCTCAACAGAAACCTGTATGGTGATCGGATTTGGCATAAACGTGAACCTCTCACAATCTGCACTGCCTGAGGAGCTTGAATCTTTTGCCACCTCCTTACTCATCAAGTGCCAGCAGCACGTAGACCGGGAAAATCTGCTCAAGCAAATAATCCTCTCCTTGGAGCAGGGTTACGCATCCCTTCTCACACAAGGACGCCAAGCTTGGCATTCAAGGTATTCTTCTCGTTGTGCCACCATTGGGCGGAAAATTCGGATTCAATTTCCTGATGGAAGTCAACTCCACGGCTTGGCCCAATCCATCGGAACACACGGTCAACTCCAAGTGGCCCCTTCCCCTTCCGACTTCCAAGGAAAATCAGCTAGGATAGTCGATATTTATTCAGGAGAGATTTTGCACATTCGGACCCAAAACCTTGAATAAGACAAAAGTTTAAGTATTACTTTAATAAATATCCAATTCCCTTTTTCTGAGAGTAAAAATTATTATGCTTCTAGCTATCGATATTGGTAATTCCCAAATCGCCTGCGGCGTCTTTCAAGACAGCACACTGCAAGCAAATTGGCGTCTATCCACGGACCACACGAAGACGCCGGATGAATACGGGATGATGCTCAGATCTCTCATCCAATTCAATAATTTAGAACCGTCTAATATTCGGGCTTGTATCTTGAGTAGCGTGGTCCCTCCTTTAACAGAGGTCTTTTATACCTTATCCCAATCATTTATAGGCCAAACTCCTATTATTGTGACATCCTCCTGCCCACATGGCCTTATTCTTCGATATGAAAACCCTGAGGAAATTGGGACTGATCGCCTGATAAACGCCTCTGCGGCATTTGCCCAGTACCAACGATGCCTCATCATTGTGGACTTTGGGACAGCCACCACCTTCTGTACGATCACTCAGAAAGGGGAATATCTTGGCGGCGCCATTGCCCCGGGCCTGAAAGGTGCCGCGGACGCCCTACATCTCAACACAGCAAAACTCCCCAAGGTAGACCTCACCATCCCCAAGTCCGTAATCGGCCACGATACAGCTACTAGCATCCAGTCTGGCATAATGTACGGATACACCGGTCTGGTTGATGAGATTGTTAGAAGAATCCAACTGGAAATATCGCAACCGGCCTATGTCATTGCCACCGGTGGTCTGGCTCAAAAGATTGTCCCAATTTCACACACAATTCAAGAGGTTAGGCCGCATCTCACATTAGAAGGCCTGGCCCTTCTTCATTCCCGCATGGCCTCTTCTTGTGGATAACTAGCCTCCACTCCTCCTCAGGTTTCACAACCCTAAAACCATAAGAAATTTAATAGGATGGGTTGACTTGTGGGACAGAGTGACTATCTGGCAAGGAAGAGCCAAGAGCTGTATTTACCCTTGCAATTGAAACTCATGACTGCCTCCTCTGAGGAAAGCCAGCCCACGTCGACCAACGAGAACTATCCCCAGGAATCCCTTTCTGATTTGGAATCCATGGAAGACAATATTTTTGAAACCATCCCACCAGATACTCAAGATACTCAAGAAATCGCAGACAGTCAGGAAAATGGTCAACAGACGCAGGAAGAACTCCATATTCTCCAGGACAAATATTTAAGACTGGCGGCTGAATTTGACAATTATAAACGTCTAGTACAAAGAGACCAAAGTGATGCCATTCGGTATGCAAACGAATCAATATTAAAAAATTTGCTACCCATCATTGACAATCTTGAGCGAGCCCTTCAGTGCGCCAAAGAGGTTGGAACGAATGGGCCCTTACTAGATGGGGTCGAACTCACACATAAACAATTTCTGGAGACAGTAGGAAAATTAGGGGTCCGGCAGATTTCCAGTACAGGGAGTCCCTTTGACCCCACTATGCATCAGGCCGTGGCTCAAGTGGAATCGGACACGGCAGAACAGAATACCGTCATCGAAGAATTTCAAAAGGGCTATTTTTTACA
The DNA here is from genome assembly GCA_036443915.1 of Nitrospirales bacterium. Taxonomy (GTDB): domain Bacteria; phylum Nitrospirota; class Nitrospiria; order Nitrospirales; family UBA8639; genus Nitrospira_E. Next base: position 7,462 of record JAZFZJ010000107.1, on the reverse strand, counting down.
CGACCGGATCCTACGCCCGGCTATGGTAACGGTGGCAAAAGAATCATTGGATCAGACAGGGCCATCTTCTACAGAAGAAGCTGGTGGAGAAGGAGGAATACACGTATGAGCAAAATTATCGGGATTGACCTAGGGACCACCAATTGTTGCGTTGCAGTCATGAGCGGGGGGGAACCCAGTGTAATTGCCAATTCGGAAGGGGCTCGGACTACCCCATCCGTCGTGGCCATTACCGACAAAAACGAACGGTTAGTCGGACAAATTGCTAAACGGCAGGCTATCACGAACCCAGAAAATACGATCTATTCGGTGAAACGATTAATGGGGAGAAAAGTTGCCGCCAAAGAAGTGCAAAATGCCCAAAAGCGCCTGCCCTATAAGATTTCCGAAGGGTCAAATGGAGATGCCCAAGTCGACATACGCGGCAAAGGTTATAGTCCAGCGGAAGTATCCGCCATGATCCTTCAAAAGATGAAACAAACAGCGGAAGATTATCTAGGAGAACCCGTGACTGATGCCGTCATCACGGTTCCAGCCTACTTTGATGACAGTCAACGTCAAGCGACCAAAGACGCTGGACAAATCGCCGGGCTCAATGTCCTTCGTATCATCAATGAGCCCACTGCCGCATCCTTAGCTTACGGTCTCGACAAAAAAAAGGATGAGCGCATTGCGGTGTATGATCTAGGTGGTGGAACCTTTGACATCTCTATTCTTGAAATTGGAGAAGGGGTGTTTGAAGTGAAATCCACCAACGGTGACACCTTCTTAGGCGGAGATGACTTTGATCTTCGAATCATTGATTGGTTAGTTGATGAATTCAGGAGAGATCAAGGCATTGATCTGCGGAATGACCGAATGGCGCTTCAACGGCTGAAAGAAGCCGCGGAACGGGCCAAAATCGAGTTATCCTCCTCACAAGAGAGCGAAATTAATTTGCCCTTTATTACCGCCGATGCCAGTGGGCCCAAACATTTAGTGCTCAAATTGACAAGAGCAAAATTTGAGCAACTTGTCGACGACCTTATTGAGCGGTCTATTGAACCCTGCAAAAAAGCGCTCGCGGATGCCGACATGAGGACAGGCGACATTAAGGAAATCGTCCTTGTGGGTGGCATGACTCGTATGCCAAAAGTCATTGAGCGGGTGAAGCAATTCTTTGGTAAGGATCCTCATCGGGGAGTGAATCCGGATGAAGTCGTTGCCATTGGTGCAGCCATTCAAGGTGGCGTGCTCAAGGGGGAGGTCAAAGATGTCCTCTTATTGGATGTCACTCCCCTTTCCCTTGGGATTGAAACCCTAGGCGGAATTTTCACACGGCTTATTGAACGTAATACCACTATTCCCACGAAAAAGAGCCAAATCTTTTCCACAGCCGCTGACAATCAAACTGCCGTCACCATTCGTGTCTTCCAGGGTGAACGAGATATGGCCAATGATAACAAACTGTTAGGGCAATTTGATTTAGTCGGAATCCCCCCCGCTCCACGGGGAATCCCTCAAGTGGAAGTCACTTTTGATATTGACGCCAACGGTATTGTTCATGTTTCGGCTAAGGATATGGCCACACAAAAGGAACAGTCCATAAAAATCACCGCCTCCAGCGGGTTAAGTAAAGAAGAAGTGGAGCAGCTCGTTAAGGAAGCCCAAAGTCATACCGAAGAAGATAAGAAGAAACGAGAATTGGTCGAACTCAAGAACCAAGCCGACTCACTCATTTATAGTACCGAAAAGAATTTAAGCGATCATGGCGATAAAATCGGTGAGGAAGACAAAACCAATATCACGACCGCGATTGACAGTCTTCGAAAATCCATAGAAGAAAACGACCTCGAAACCATTAAAACGGCCATACAAAGTCTCACAACGGCCTCACATAAACTGGCCGAGGAAATGTATAAAAAAGCCTCAGAAGAATCAGCTTCGGCCGGAGCCAGTCCCTCGGATTCTGACTCAGGTCCTTCAGCCTCGGGTGAGACTCCAGATGGTGAGGAAAAAGTGGTTGACGCCGAGTTTGAAGAAGTGGATAAAGGCAAAGGCTAAGAAGAATCTCTAAGGTCATGATTCCTCATTTTTTCATTCCGTCCACGCCCATACCCTAAGAAAGGGACGTTGATGGCACAAACTGGGAAACGCGATTATTATGACGTCCTGGGGGTAGACCGCAATGCCTCTGAAGACGAGATAAAAAAAGCCTTCCGAAAACAGGCCAGACAACATCATCCCGACTTACATTCCGAACCAGATAAGAAAAAAACAGCGGAAGAACGATTCAAAGAGGCCGGGGAAGCCTACGAAATCCTCAGCGATACAGATCGCCGAAAAAAGTACGACATGTTCGGACATGCTGCAGCAGGTCAAGGTGGCGGCCAGGATGGATTTGGGTTTGGTGGAGGTTTTGGGGACGTCTTTGGAGATATCTTTGAGGACTTTTTCGGTGGAGGTCGGGGACGAAGTCGGGCTGAACAAGGGAATGATCTTCAATATAATCTGGAAATCTCTTTTGAAGAGGCCATCAACGGGAAGGAAGCCAAGCTCAAAATACCTCGCTGGGAAGTATGTGATACCTGCCACGGGACTGGGGCAAAATCTGACCAATCGATAAAACCCTGCTCGGCCTGTCGTGGACATGGACAAATTCGATTGCAGCAAGGGTTTTTCACCATAAACCGAACCTGTGGCCAATGCCAGGGTTCGGGACAAGTCATTGCGGACCCTTGTAAAGCCTGTCGTGGGCAACGGCGTGTTCACAAGGAACGTATGTTATCGGTAACCATTCCAGCTGGGGTTGAAACGGGTATGCGGCTTCGCCTATCCCACGAAGGAGAACATGGGATGAATGGCGGACCTCAGGGGGATCTTTATGTAGCCTTGACCGTCAAAGCTCACCCCCATTTCCGTCGCAAGGGACAGGACATTCTTTATGATCTTCCCCTCCATTTCGTCACCGCAATATTAGGAGGAAAAGTTGAAGTCCCTACTCTAGCTAGCACCACCATGGTGAAGATTCCGGAAGGCACCCAACACGACCAAATACTCCGCTTAAAAGGCTTAGGAGCCCCCGGCCTCAACTCCCCATCCCGTGGGGATCAACTGATTCGGACAAAAATAGAAATTCCCACCAAACTGACTCCCCAACAACGAGAACTACTCAATGCCTATGCACAGGAAAGTGGCATTTCTACCGAAACCCAAGGAGATGGCCTGTTCGACAAGGTGAAAAACTTGTTTGACTAATTGGCCCATCTTGTTTCCGTCATCCTCATTTTTCAGCCCCTATGCCAGTTTTCTTCATCCATTCCAAGGATGTCATGGATGGAATGGTCACGATTTTCGACCCCCTTTTCAGCCATCTCTCTAAAAGCTTACGAGCCGGTCTAGGAGATCCCCTTCTCCTGAATGACGAAGATGGTCATCGGTATCACACCATCATTCGTCAAATCACCAAACACACGATCCAAACTGAAATCCAGCGCATTCAACATCAGCCCCCTTCTTCTTGCCCACCTGTAACTCTAGTCCAAGCGCTCCTCAAGGGAGAGAAAATGGGATGGGTCGTTCAAAAAGCCACGGAATTGGGAATTCATTCCATTGTGCCCGTGATAACGGACCGAAGCATTCCCCGATTATCCCCAAGGCAAGCCAACCACCACTATGAACGTTGGGCGCGCATTGCTTTAGAAGCCGCACAACAAAGTGAACGGTGGACTCTGCCCACAATCTCACCTCTCCAAACTATTCAGGAATGGTTCCTTGCTCCTCCCAAAGGTATGCATATTATGCTGGCCGAACGGGTACAGGAAGAATCACTCGCAACCCTCCCCTTCTCTTCCGAACAGGAAGAAGGGATTACGATGATCATTGGACCAGAGGGGGGATGGTCACCAGAAGAAATAGCCACAGCGAAATCTCATCGATCTTCTATAGCGTCGTTGGGAACAGGAATTTTACGTGCTGAAACCGCCAGCCTTGCAGCGTTAGCCATTCTGCAAGCTCGGATAAAATATTTCTGAAGACAGCCGGAGTTGGGAAAAACCCATTAGGGGAATGTTGAAAAAAGCCGCCAGCGGCGTTCTCGCCATTTTGCCGTGCTCACGTACCGCTTGTACGCTCCGCGCGTCAAAATAGCTGTGGCCTTGCTGGACGGACCCCCGCCTCCGCGAGGGCATGCTTTTTTGAGCATTCCCTCCAGCTATTGGTATCGGTACTCCCTCGAGCATATTTGTGCGTTGTGCGGGGAATATTCAACACGCCCATTAGGGGTTGGAAGGGGTAGACAGAAAATGCACGATAGTCCCATGGTCACCCACCGCAAACCCTTGAGAAGAATCAGGAATGGATAACCCATACAGTGTTTCGGAATTGAGCGGCTCGAGTTCCTCCCAGGTAAACCCACCATTTTTCGTCACAAGAATAGTCCCACGCTCTCCAACAATACGTCCAATCAGCGAAGTGGAAAATTGGATATTCACCAGATCAGCTGGCTTGAGACAAGGACTCCCACAATCTCTGGCTCGATCGACCCAATCTTTTCCTCCGTTAAGAGTCTGAAAAATAGACCCCTGGGTTCCCACCACCCATCCCGAAACAGCATCAGTAAAAACGATGTCAAAAAACGTTGCAGGATTTTGGGTTTCCTGAAGGCTCCAGGATTTTCCGCCGTCAGTCGTAACCAGGATGCTACCTATTGCCCCAACTGCCCAGCCTCGCTGCGGGTCAAGAAACACCACTCCAAATAAGTCGGTCGTTGTCCCGCTTTCCTGGTCCTCCCAAGTTTGTCCCCCATCGGTAGTCGTAAGGATGGTGCCACGTGCGCCAACGATCCACCCTTGTTCCGCATTCAGAAAGGTGCTCGCATACAAGGTGCCATTGGTTCCACTCACCTGCGGAAGCCATAGTTTTCCGCCATTTGAGGTGTGAAAAATGGTGCCATTTTGTCCAAGAATCCATCCATGGCTTTCACTGACAAAGGTCACGGCCGTCAACAATACATTGGTCCGGCGGGGACTAGCTAGCCACGTCACACCCCCATCTTTGGTGTAAAGAATGGTCCCTCCGGCCCCAACCACCCATCCCTGATTGGCATCCTGAAAATGTACATCAAGTAAGGTGACAGGTTTCGGGCTCTTTTGAAGATGCAGGGAAAATGCCTGGTCTTGAGAAAAGCCAAAGGAAGGAAAAGCCAGAATCCACAACAACAATCCAAATAACCAACGAGATTTCATATAGCCATTCTAACCCTTCAAATCATCCAGAAATTTCCTGAGATCGTGCTCACTGAGCTCGACCTGTTTCATTCCAATAATCCATATCCGGGAGGCCTCGTTGCAAGATCTTAAAGGGTCCGCCCACAACGGTAATATATTTTTTCGGGGTACAACAGGTCCCCGATTCAAGCATATCCCATGAGCCTCGCTTCAGAACAAGTTCTCCATCCGTCAGATCAGCGTCAAACCCTTTTGGATTCCCAAATCCAAAGGCCGGGCGGCGCGGAACACGGACTTGAATTTCCGTATCACTCCAAGACACCACCTGACTCGCGACCCCATTGATCAACACCTCGGTGCGAGACACATCTTCCCCTAACTCGTAGTTTTGCCAAGCATGGGCTAGTAGATTCAACGAGAGGCGGGTATTCTCAGATATTTTCAAAAATTCTCCAAACCCAGATCCAGAAATGGTCACCAGCTCATCCAGGCCCGCTTCTTGAGGAGAATAGGAATGAATCTTTGAGGGAACAACCCTAAATTCCCCTCCTTCCAGAACCACCACATCTTCTTGCTCACAACAAGACCCATCAGGTCGAGGAATGCCCCCTCCACGTTTCACCACCACCGGACCACTTTTGGCGCTAAACGGAACCCACACATCAATCTGATTATCTAACCACCGGTGAATGACGGCTGGGACTCCACCAATCTCTACACCATTGTTGGCCGCAAGAAAATCAAAGGCATAGGCCGTGCTACCCCTTTCCGAAAGTACTCCAAAACTCTGTCCTTTAATACTCACAAGGGTTCCGATGGGACCTTGTCTGGGGTGAAATTCCGCGATCTGACTTTTTAATACGGTGAAAGTCCCAAGATCTCGATCCTTTCCTTGGCGATGGAGAAGGAGAGAGCCTGATTCAGCATTTAAAGGAACGTGCACCACAATGATCCGATCAGACCATTGTGCAATAACCGCCGGTTTTCCTCCAAAGGAAATCAGTCCGTCATCGGGACGACTCTGGCCAAGTCCTTGCCCAGAAAGCACGACTTTGCTCCCGATAGGACCAGACGAAGGATCGAACGCAATAGGAGAAATAACCACGAGCGGCATTTTGTTGCTAAGGGCATATTGTACCGGGGCACAACACGCTCCACCTGGTAACGGATCGCTGGATGCCAATCGCACCTCCACATCCCCCGTTTGAGCATTGGCGGGAATAAGAACTTCAATCTTTGTGGGACGCCACCGACGAATTTCCGCACGAATTCCATTAATTAAAACTTGATTCACCCCAAACATCGTATTGGGATCTCGAGACCCGGCAGTATTCCCGAAATTTTTCCCGACCACCGTCAACAGGGAACCAGCTTCAGCCTTCGGAGGGTCAACCTTGGTAATGCTGACCTGTTGCACGGAGAAGGTTCCAGCCTCAATTTTTTTAGTTCCATTCATCACGATCACCGAACCCGAAGCAGCCTTCAACGGAACTTTTACCAAAATAAAGTCGGGTTCCCAGGATTGAATCAGGGCCGATTCCCCTTCAAACTCCACTCGATTCTTTTGAGTATTCTGAAAATCCCCAAACCCTTCTCCACTAATCGTCACCGTTGTGCCGGGTGGCCCCTCAGCCGGAAAAATCTCGGCTTGAGCCACTGATCCCATATGAAAGGCCAAAAGAACCGACGCACTCACCAATGAAAGGCGTAATATCTGTTTCATAGAGCCAACAACCTTATGATATTAAAAGAAAATGAAATGGATACATCCGCATTCTTAAGAACCAAAACTCCAAAAATTTCGAGAGCAACCGACCGGAATGTTCAAAAATGTCCGTCCAGCAAGGCCGCAGCATTTATGACGCGCGGAGCGTACTCCCAGTACGTGAGCACGGCAAAAAGGCGAGAACGCCGCTGGAGGCTTTTTTCGACATTCCCAAGATGGGAAATTATACGAGACCCGGTCAGGCCTTACAACGCTATGAAATTTCAGTATACTCCAAGACGATGAATCCTTCTGACTTGCTCGAACAGATTCAACAACGCTCTCCGCATCTCCCCGCCTCGTTGCTTCAATATTTTCTTGCACAGATGGACCCGGACTATTTCGACCAGTTTCCTCTCGAGACCATTCTTCAACATCTTGAGCTGACACACCAACTCACATTCACATCCCCTTGTGCCATGGCTATCCATTCCCGCTCCTCTCGGCAATATCAGATTCATTTGGTGGCGTATGATTATTTTTCAGAATT
>JAZFZJ010000106.1:0-9260 GCA_036443915.1 Nitrospirales bacterium | reverse complement strand
ACTTCTTCAACGACCGCCCTCATTGCGGATTTTTCGGAAGGCAAAGATCTGGGTGCCGGTATGGGATTGCGGGGTACGATAATGGACATTGGGCATTCAGGGTGACCCATTTTGGCGGGAGCTCTCAAAGCGGTGTTGGGATATGGGGGAGGGTTAACCAGCATCGGGGTGATCTTGTTATTGGCCGCAGGATATTTTGGTTGGTCGATGATAGGGATACAAAAACCAGCCGTGCTATAAGGGACTGTGGAATCATTCACGATCCTCACGAAACCGGTGCCATGTGAGAACGTGAACAACACTTCCAAACGCAACAGGGCATGCTCTAAAAGGCCCGCCGTCTCACCCGCCCAGCCCATGTATGCCAAGATGCGCCTTTCCTCGGACAAGGCCGCAAACGGGTTGGTGCCCGGAACGTACTGGGCTCTATGTGAGGACGACAATATGTCAAGAACGCCGCTAGCGGACTTTTTCAACATGTCCTATAATCGTCCTACGCAAGGAGTGAAGAGCCATGGAAGAATCCATAGGAACCGGTGATATCATCATTGGGGTACTGGCAGCCCTCGGGGTTGTGGTCTTGCTAGTGGCCTTTGTCTTTGTCGTCAGAAAAATTTTATTAACCAAAGAAGAATGAACCTCAATTCATTAGAGTGTCTAACATGTTCACGGGAATTGTAGAAGAAATGGGCGCCATCCAGGCGATTGATAAGGGTTTGGCTGGGGCAAAACTTTTAATTTTGGCCTCTATCATTTTGAATGATTTACAGGTGGGGGATAGTGTCAGTATCTCTGGGGCCTGTTTGACGGTCACGCATATTGGAGACACAAATTTTTCTGTGGATGTTTCTACAGAAACCCTGAATTGCACCATATTTGGAACCATGTCCGTGGGCACTCCGGTGAATTTAGAACGGGCGATGAAATTGAATGCACGGATGGGAGGCCATCTGGTAACGGGACATGTGGATGGGGTGGGTATACTCAGAGCCCGTAATCAAGATGGCAATGCTATTCACCTGACGCTAGAAGCGCCAGAAGACATCATCCAATATTGTGTGACTAAAGGGTCCATTACTGTGGATGGAATTAGTTTAACGATTAATACGATCTCCAGTCGTTCTTTGGCTGTCGCAATAATTCCGCATACCGCCAAAGTCACGACCATGGGACTTAAACAAATTGGTGATTCCGTCAATTTGGAATCTGATTTAATTGGGAAATATGTTGAACGCTTGTTGCGAGCCAGTGGGGCTCTTCCAGAAAAACCCCCACCTGTCATCGATCGGGACTATCTACAAAAACGTGGGATGCTGTAATTCTTCTTTCATGCTCGACGATATTCCTCAACACACAAAGCATCCTCTCTGGCGTCTCTTTGCGGTCATCACTGTGTTTGTCATCGTCGTTCCGGCAACCTTATGGGGCATTGTTCAGCTCTATGAAATTCTCTGTGCTTGGTGTGGCTGTTGCGAGGCCATGGATCGTCCAAGGACACGATAAGCCTTAAGGCCAGGTCTCATACATCTGGATGCTTTGGCCGAGCAATAGGGCGTCTTGTGATGAGAATTGGTTTGCCGGTTTCAGTGGTAAGGGGGCAAAGATGCCCAAAATCTGTTTCAGGATTAGCGACTATTTTTTTCCTTGGAGACACTCGGCCTTGGGGGAAATTGTCAGAGTTTTTTAGCGGGGCCACTTTGCGTTCAAGGAAATGGAGGTTGACTTTGGCGACGTGATATGGCGAGTGAGGTCCGTTGGACGATTATAAAAAAAATGAAATACGGGATGCTTGTAAAGGAAAATGGGAATGTGAGATGACAAGACCTGATGAAATGAAAAAGACTGCACCAGCGAGGCTGAGGTAGATTCCTAGGGATGGAACCCGTAGGAATCTACCGGGAAAAAATGAACTGGGTTGAAAAGAGAAGAAAGGGCATCCTTTATTTCACTGCCATACAACTGGCGTGAGTCTGTGGATGAGGTGATTTTTTCAGTGATGACCAAGCGAAACCCGAAACAAAAGATACTATGGGGGCAAGCGCCTAGAGCTTTATTCCCAGAGAAAGCTAAAAAGGTGCATGGGGGAAGATGGTCCGGTTGCCAAAAAACATTAAGGAGAAAGGACAGTATTGTGAGTGGACCGGTCCATAGTTTCGGTCAATTCGTCCAGAAGGTGTTCCGTTTCTTCCCATCCAATACAGGCATCAGTAATCGATACGCCCCATTCCAGAGGTTTTCCCGCTTCCCATTTTTGATTGCCTGCTTTCAGATTACTTTCAATTAACAAACCCATAATCGCTGCTTGACCTTCGGCGAATTGTTTCACGACGGATCGGGCGACAGGAAGTTGTCGAGTATGGTCCTTTTCGGAATTACCGTGCGAGCAATCTACTAGAATAGGTCGGGCAATCTCTTCTTTTGAAATACAACGGATGGCCTCGGCAATGTCTTCAGGGTTGTAATTCACTCGACCTCCACCTCCACGTAGGACAATGTGGCGATCAGGATTTCCGTTGGTTTTAATAACGGATGTCAATCCATCAGCATTAATTCCAACAAAGCTTTGGGGGTGACGAGCCGCAATCATGGCATTAAGAGCAACTTGAAGACCCCCATCCGTCCCATTTTTGAGTCCAACGGGCATGGACAGACCACTCGCCATTTCGCGATGGGTTTGGCTTTCCGTTGTGCGAGCTCCGATTGCTGCCCAGCTAATTAAGTCTGAAATATACTGAGGGGTGACAGGGTCAAGAAATTCGGTGGCACAGGGGATACCGAGGTTGTTGATCTTGAGCAAAATAGATCGAGCCAGATCAAACCCTTCGCCGATATTGCATGAGCCATCTAAATGCGGGTCATTGATAAGACCCTTCCAGCCTACGGTTGTCCGTGGTTTTTCAAAGTAGGTTCGTAGGACGATTAAAACATGCTCACGTACTCGATCGGCTACTTTTTTAAGACGTTCTGCATAGAGAATCGCGGATTCAGGATCATGAATAGAGCAGGGACCGATAATGACCAAAAGTCGATGGGAATCTCGTCCATGAAGAATATCTCGAATTTCTTGCCGAGCTTGAAGAACCATCTGTCCTGTTTCGTCGGGCAAGGGCAGAGTCTCCTGGATTTGTTTGGGAGCTTGAAGTGGGGCAATATCAATAATGTTTTGATTGATGATTCGCAAAGACATGTTCCACGTCCTCAGTAAAAATAAAAACCAACCTGACTATAAAAAAGCCTAAAAATTTGGAAAAATTGGGGTTATTCTAATAAGAACCCTGCTGCATAGGCAACTACCCCTTCTCCAGGGGCTCTCGAATGCCTAGGGAGAGCGGCTAGCAGAAAGAGCGGCTAATGCAGAACTCAGGCAGAATGATAGAGGCAAAGCGTAGGTGGAAAGGGTGTATGATAAGTCAGTTGAATGATGCAAATGTTCTTCAATGAAGATCACCATTGGGCGTTCCCCACTGCCTTATGCAGCACGATGGATGTTCAAAAATCTTGTTCAGCAAGGCCTCAGACAGCGAGGAGCGCGAGGCGTACAGATCTGTCCGTTGAGTCCTCCGAGCAACGAGAACGCCGCTTGCGGACTTTTTCAACATTCCCTGAAAGGTATCATTGGAGGGAATGGGTGAGAAGGTAGGAAGACTAAGCTGTAAGTACCCATTAAGCGGTGATGTTAACCAGGCTGGCTTGTTGAGCGGTATACCAACGAAGCACATCCTGTTTGGCAATATCTTGAACGGATCCGAAGAGAAACCGTGCACCGATAACCAATTCCTGTGCGGGGTGGACCCATTCAATTATTCCAGAAAATTTTGAATAGTGGTGGGACCCGGGTAACCGGCAACTCATGTGAAGATATAAGGAGGAGACGATAGGCCATGCCGAAGGAGAGATACTGAATTGGCATCCTGTTGGGGAGAGGTTACCCAGTCGAACCGGAAGAACAGCAAGGATATGACCTTTATCACTCAGGGGACGGACGGATCCAGGTAGATTAACGGTTAAGCGAGGTAAGGAGCGAGGCGTTTGACGAGAAATGTTTGCTGGTGCTTCCAGACGAATGGCAGGGGGATGCGAGAGTATTTCTTGAACCACGGTTTCAAATTCATAAATTTCTCCATCAATAAAAGAACGACCCTTACAGGGGATTCCCGCTTTCAATGATTCAAGTGATTGGTTCTCAGGTAGCGCGCAAAGTAGAGAGTGGTCCGGTCCTAACCCCAACAAATAGGTTTGAATTAACAAGTTATCTGGTGTGGAGGGAATGGTCAACCACAGTGTATTGGATCCTATGGCAAGGTGGTGAGGTGTCGTACTCATGGTACCCTTTTCGGTTGAATTCGTTCATGCTATATGGAGAAGAATGGAGGATCAACCGCCAATCAAAGCAATATCCAGCAATGCAAAGAAATATACTGGAACAAGGAGATAATTCTAGAATGACAAGCTTTTAGTTTGATGCGTGGTTATGGTTCTAATTTTGGGAGTGGGAAAAACACAAGATGGTGGCTACCCCAGAAAAGTTCATGAAGTTGAGGGAGGTGAGGATTCTTGTGCTGGAGGCTGGAGTTCTTGAATGATTTTGTCAGCGAGATTTTCAGAGGAGACAGAGTAGATTCCTCGCTGGATATTTTTTTGAATCATCCTTATTCGTTCTTGGCGAACTTCTGGGAGTTTGCGTAAAGTCTCTAAGAATTGATCAATCTCTTGTCCAGGGGTAGAGGGGAGATCTGATTCTGTTAGAGGCTCTAAGGAGGAACCCTCGGGATGTGTGTCTTCTTGTGAAGAGAATGGGAGAGGTTCTTTGCCGGGAGCGCTGAGAGCAGGTTCCGGCGGTGTTGGGGGAAGAGAAGAGAGTGGTTTCATGAGCCCAATCTTTATAGAAGACCTTGATGAGATCATAAATAATATGCCGGTGGGAATCAAATGAAGCATTATGTGGGAACAATGGGGAATCGGGGAATGATTTCAGCTGGTCCTGCCTGCAAGGCAGTATATCTTTGATGAAGGGGATGGAAGATAACGATGCAATATGTGGTTCCTGCTCGTATTACCCAACTACAAACCATTGATTCTGGAGAAATTCGACGGGTGCAATTGGCTTTGCCCGAGCATATTGAGATTGGCCCAATCTCTTATCGTATTAAGGATACCATGCGTCCCGGAACAGCTTTTTTGGCAAAACCATGGGGAACCAGGACAGACAAGTATCGGCGACGAATGTATAGCCGGACTAATACGGCCTTCAACGAACCAGGCCTATTGGAGACCTTCATTAATCACACTCATCAAGAACAGGCTGATACTTCCGTATGGTGGCAATCAAAAATGGCTAAGGAGTGGTATGAGATAGGGAAAACGGTGGATGTTCTTGTGTCCCTCGATGCAAGCCAACGGACTGCCATGGTATACGAAAATACGAAAGTATGTACGCCCACGAATCTACGGTTAGAAGAGAATGGAAATTGGGAGACAATGCGAGTGGTGTGTGTGGCTTTTGGAACGGGTGTCACGCCATTTCTATCTTATGTTCGCTACATGGCTTCACAAAAATTTGGGGAGAAGGGGGGAGAGGGTGGGGTTCATATGACCTTGGTGGTGAGTGTTCGACATTCAGGACAACTCATGCTTCATCAGGAATTGTTAGCCCTAGAGCAACAATTTCGGCGTCATTTTCGGTATCAACCCCTTTTAACCCGCTCCTGGCCAAAGGATTGGACATATCTTAAGGGTCGGATCATGTGGGCTGAGGTGATGCCCTCCGGAGAAGAACGAGTAAATTTGACTCCGCTCCTTGGGATCGTGCCCAATCTATCGGAATCCCATCTTCGAATATGTGGAAATGTATTCGCCTGTGACCAATTGACCAAGGGATTACGAGAATGGGAGATTCATCCTCTCAGCGTAAGGAGCGAATCTTGGTGAACACGGTGGCGTGTTGATGTGAGGAAATGGTAGGAGGTGGCATTAAACCAGTGGTGACCGTTTGATGGAATCAGGAATCGTGACGTTGGGTCGTTTTAATAAGCGAATGACCGGCCGTCCTAAAAACGTATAATGTCCGCAAATAAGACAGTGCAAACTTAATGTGACAAGAAGCTCTTGTTCTAATTTTTCCAAAGTCACCGTTCGTGAACCACACCGCGAACATCGAGGGTACTTGTCAGGCTGAGTTGAGTCTGTTGTAGCTTTCTTTGAGGAACCTTTTTTACGCGGCCCACTTCGCCTGATTTCGGTTTTTGAACGTTTTTTCATGAACCGATCCTTTGTCAAGATCAATAAAAGCTGAACCCTCTAAAGAAACAAATCTTATGCCAGACATAAGCTGGACCAAAATGACCAAATATCGCAGAATATTATGAAAAACCTAGGTAAAATCTGGAAAAGTAGGTAAGTTTTTCCCTATGAACCCGGTCGAAATGGGTGTCTGATGTGATTCTGTTTAATGGTTGAGGGGGGTGGAGGAGGATTGGGCAAGAATCGCATCTGCTCGAGCTAAGAGATTTGCGGCTTCCGAGGAACGTTTAGCCTCCTGCAGCAGAAGCGCGTACCGCTGGAGTATAGCAGCAACGTCCGGGTGATTGGGGCCAAACGTTTCTTCTTTAATGTGGAGAGCACGTTGATACTGGTGAGCGGCTTTGTCGTACTCTTGGCGATCGCGGTAAAAGGTGGCCAAACTGAACAAGCTGCTTAATAGGAGTGGATTTCCCTCCCCCAAACTCTCTGCATTTTTCACGGTGGCCAATAATTGTTGTTCAACGGCCGGGGCTGTGGATGCTGGGAGACGATCAGTAGGGGAAGAGGGCGCATGTGTTCTGTGGCGAGGTGCACAGGCGGAAAGAATGATGGGAAGAACGAGCATACCCAAGAGAAATGTTATAGACATCTTCCTCGTAACGGTGCTTAACCTAAATAATGAAGAAAAATGCATAGACTGGCAACCTCGTCGTCCTTAAAAGATTCTATAGGCACTGAATGTTCCAGGCAAGGAATAAGATTTATCCAGTAAAGCAAGTCAAAAGAAGGTTTAGACCAAGGCGATTCGTTATAAAAGGGAATGTTAAAAAAGTTCGCCAGCGGGGTTCTCCAGCCTTTGTTATGTTCCCCTACCTTTGTGGATGCTCCGCGCGCAAGAATACCTGTGGTCTTGCACGCCAAGTGAGTGTTTCACACTGGGCGTGGGGATTACTCGAAGGGGGTGGAGGGGTCACAGGCTTATTTATGTGGGCTGTCCTAGGGGCGGAGGCCTATGGAAAGAGGATGTGAGGCTCGGGGAACGATCCTGCGAGACGAGCTTTTTTGAGCATTCCCTGGAGCGACTTGATGTTGAGGGATTCTCAAATGGAGATTCCCATTTTTGGAAATTTCCATTATTTAACGGTCTCTAAGAGTTTGTACAATGCCAGTGGTATGGTGTTCGATTTCGGCTCATGGGTTTGGTCATGCCGCACAGGTCATTCCCATTTTACAAGAATTGGGAGAATCCATTGATGAATTGCGGGTACTCCTGCGTACATGTGTCCCAAGCCAAATTTTTCAAGAGCAATTACAGGTGAACTGGAACCTCCAGGCTGTCCCACAAGACGTGGGCTGTATTCAACTGGGGCCCTTGGATATTGATGTAGCCGAGACGTGGGAAGCCTATCAGCAATTTCACACCAATTGGCAACAACGGGTGGATCAAGAAGCACGGGCGATTCAGGCCGCGCAGGCCGATCTCGTCATATCGAATATTTCTTATTTGGCGATTGCCGCCGCGGCTCAAGCGAATTGCCCCGGGGTCGCGATTGCTTCACTATCCTGGGATCGTGTATTGGAGCCGTTTATGCAAACGTTTTTATCGAGTCATTTCTCAATCTATGAAACCATTCAGAAGGAATATGCAAAAGCCACCAAGCTTATTCGGCTGTACCCAGGGATTGAGATGCCCGCTTTTCCTTCCTGTGTTGATGTTGGTCCTTCAGTTCCTTTTGCCAAGTCGCCTTCACATGATTTGCGGAAGTTTTTGGGAGTTGAGGATGGTGAAATTCTTGTGCTCATTGCCTTTGGGGGAGTACCTCTTAGCAAGCTCCCACATGAGCAGATGGATGCTTGTGTTGGCTTTCAATTCCTGGTTGGTGGAATCCCGCTCTCTGGTCAATACACACGACTGCATCGGTTAGAAGACATCACCATGTCGTTTATAGACATTTTGAGACAGGCTGATGTGGTGATGACCAAACCAGGGTATGTGACTATCATGACGGCTGTACATTATGGAATTCCATTGGTCTATGTGCGACGGTATAACTTTGTCGATGAGCAGAATCTTGTCGACTATGCCCACCGGTACGGACAGGCCTTAGAGCTAACACGTGCAGATTTTGAGTTGGGGAAATGGGAACCCACCCTACACAGGGTTCTCAGTATTCCGGAACCGAGGGAATCCCTTCCTTCTCCAGGAAATCATACGGTGGTTGATCTCTTGAGAAAATATCTCAAAGGCTAACAAGGAATTCGTAGCAATCCCCACCCGGGATTAGGTGCTCTCGGGAATGGTAGACGGATAGGGGGAGACAGAAAAGGCTTCAATAGCATGGGTGATTCTCGAGCCGTTTCTGTCTCGTTCTTTCCAATATGTTCCGATTACTTGCACGGAAAGATTCATAGAAATTGATGGTGCCCCAAGAGTACGATCGTGTCGTCCAAACACGATGATCGAACGATTCCCTTGGGATAACCGAAAGACAAAGTCTAAGAAAAGTTCTGATTCATCCAAATGAAGTTCGGGTTGGGTTACAAGCCCTTCGACGGCCACGAATTGTTGATGATAATCCGCTGCATTCGTGAGGAGAGTGGCAATGGAGACATGCTCTGGTGGTGTGCTAGAAGTATGAGGGATGGACATAGGGCTGAGGGTTTGAGAAACGGTTGAAAGGAAAAACGAGCAAACCACCTTTTGGTTGGCTTGATGAGAAAGCCCCTGGTCTGTGCCTACGGCTGTATCTGACAGGATGAAAAGGATCCAAAATCCTGTTATTAGTCGTTGAATTAAAATGAACATGGCGTAAATTGGGTTAGTAGTGATCTCGATATGTCCGTTAGGTTATGAAGCCAGGCATCCTTCCAGTTCGTTCGGTACACGTTGGCGTTGCTCTGCTGACGTAAGGAATTACTCGAATGGCAGTACTGAATTATTATGCGGTTCTTGAGGTCTCTCTTCAAGCTACGCAAGAAGAGATAAAACAGTCCTATCGAAAACTAGCCCTCCAATATCA